>JBDRSZ010000138.1:0-8531 GCA_043824415.1 bacterium
TAAGAAACCGCCCCGATAGGAGCGATCATAAATTCTTGGAGATCGACGTTGTTGTCCGCGTGTGCTCCTCCGTTGAGAACATTCATACATGGCACGGGTAGAATTCTGGCCATGATGCCGCCTATATAACGATAAAGAGGAAGTCCGACAAACTCCGCAGCGGCCCTCGCAACAGCCAAAGATACACCCAGCGTGGCATTCGCCCCAAGATTTGATTTATTGGGCGTTCCGTCCAGCTCGATGAGTATTTGATCAACCTCCGTCTGATAGAGCGCATCTTCACCGATGATTTCCTCGGCAATCTTCTCATTCACGTTCTCGACCGCTTGAGAGACGCCCTTGCCTAAAAAGCGTCCCCTGTCGCCATCCCTGAGTTCGACTGCTTCATGCTCCCCCGTCGAAGCCCCCGACGGAACGGCAGCTCGTCCGACGATTCCGCACTCCAAGGCGACATCGACTTCCACCGTCGGATTTCCTCTCGAGTCTAAAATCTCACGAGCATTGATATCCATAATGGTTGACATAAACATCCTCCTATTTCCTTAAGATCTTCCGATTCCATAATAATCAAAACCCAGATCCCGCATCTTCTTAGGATTGAACACGTTTCGTCCGTCAAACACCACAGGACGATTCATCAACGACTTCATCCTCTCCAAATCGGGTTCGCGATATTCGAGCCATTCCGTGACCAAAATGAGACCATCACTCCCCTTCAACGCCTCATAATTATCATCATAAAGAGTAGCCATTTCCCCCAATCCCAAACGGTGAGCCTCCTCCATCGCAACGGGATCGTGGGCCCGAACTTTGGCGCCCTGTGCGTGCAACTCCCCGATGATAACGCGGGAAGGCGCCTCGCGCATGTCATCCGTCTTCGGTTTGAAACTCAGCCCCCAGACCGTGAACGTCTTCCCTGATATGTCGCCGTCATAATACTTCAAAATGCAGGGAATCAGAATTTTCTTTTGGTCTTCATTGACATCTTCGACAGCCTTTAAAACACGCATGTCGAAATCAAAGTCCCTCGCCGTTCGAATCAACGCCTTCACATCCTTGGGGAAACACGAACCGCCGTAACCCACCCCTGGGAAGATAAACGAGTGACCGACGCGTTTGTCCGTACCGATTCCTTTTCGAACTTTCTCCACGTCCGCTCCGACCCGATCGCACAGGTTGGCGATCTCATTCATGAACGAAATCTTCGTGGCAAGAATGGAGTTCGCTGCATACTTCGTCAGCTCTGCGCTGACTTCATCCATAACGACAATGGGATTCCCCGTACGCACGAATGCGGAATACAGCTCCTGCATTATCTCCGCCGTCCTTGGATTGCTCGTCCCCACAACCACTCTGTCAGGATACATAAAATCGTCGATGGCCGCCCCCTCCTTCAAGAATTCGGGATTCGATACGACATCCACTTCGAAATCGGTTTCTTCCTGAATCGCCTCCCTGACCTTTTTTGCCGTTCCCACGGGAACCGTGCTCTTGTTCACGACGATCTTTGGAGCGTCCATGTGCTTCCCGATGGCCTTGGCAACGTCCAGCACGTAGCTTAAGTCGGCCGATCCGTCTTCGTCTGGCGGGGTTCCCACCGCGATGAAAATGATATCCGAATTGCGGATGGTTTCTTTTATATCAGTCGTAAATGCAAGCTTCCCGCTCTTTTGGTTTCTTGCGATCATTATATCTAAACCCGGCTCATAGATGGGTATGATTCCTTTTTGCAAATTGCGGATCTTCCCCTCATCTTTGTCCATACAAATCACATGATTCCCTACCTCCGCAAAACACGTACCCGCCACCAATCCAACATAGCCGCTCCCGACAACCGATAATTTCATGAGGCCTCCCGTTTTTCTTATTGCATTCTGTATTCGAGCCAAAGTGGTTTTCGGATTTCACAATCTTGTCCTCTCTTTTTTTCAAGGAGAGGATTTAGGTGAGGTCTCCGATAAAAATCCGAAAACCACTTTATGTTGAGTATACATCCGTTATTCACAGGCTGCAGCAGCCGTATTACATCGCATCCATTGTCCTTCAAAATCATCACAGCAACTCAACTCCTATCCAAACGATAAATAAACCGCTCAGGGCGCACGCAGCGTTCACCGCGTCGTTATTCAGCCATTTAAATCCTGAACTGAGCAATGCGGTATTCTCCTGGCAGTGCGTCCTTTTCTCGGTTGTTTTTCCGCAGACGGAACAGCGATACTGCGCCTGAAGCGTCGCGCCCAACAGGCTGTCCACCAAATGGGCAAAGAACCCGCCTGCCACGATTATCCAAAAATAGAGTGGTAGGATATTCATGTCGGAATGAAACATCGATACAACCCGACCGCTGAAGGCGATCACCGAAGCTCCTGCTAAAGCGCCGACCGTTCCCAACAATGTGATCCCACCCGAAGTGCCGTGCGGGACTTTACGGAAATCCTTAACCGACCGTGGCATCCATTTTGAAAAAACGCCGATCTCTGTGGCCCACGTATCCGCATTCACGGCCGCCAGCGCTCCCAAGTACAGCGGATACCAAAGAGGACCAGGAAAAAAATTGTATAAAAGCATTGCGCATCCGGCTATAGCACCATTGGCCGAAACCTGTCCCATATCCCTCCGACTCGACTTCTCGAACAGACTCTCCAAATGTTCCTTACGGACCTTTCCGATTTTCGACAAAATACTCGACAGGACAAAGAACGTCAAAATGGGTACGGACCATACCCAGCCGCCCACACCAAAAATCAAAGCCGCCAGGATAAATATTCCCATGCTTCCGCTCGCTGTGAGGAACCGTGCGCGGTATGAGAGGTATGCGACGATCAATGCCAGCCCAATGCCGAAGGTGAACGAGACATTGGCCCGCGTCGAATGGGTAAACATGAAATGGAGCGTGAAAGCGGCTCCCAGAGGCGCACTCAGATTGTCGGAGCCGTTGCGCGACACGGCTTCCATGGCAGTCGCAACGACTGCGGTGCACAGTCCGATCCAGCCCGCCGTTGCCAACGGAACAGCGCGTCCGTCAAGATGATCGATCAAAGGAAGAAGGACAAGAACGATGAGAAGGCTCGTCAGAAACATGATACACGAACCTTCAAAAGATTTTTTATCTTTTCCGAGGCGATACTCATGAGGCTGCCTTAAATTCTCACCCACGATGGCAGCCGCAGCGTCTGAGACAGCCAGGATAAGTATAGAGAGCATCATGACCGTCTTATGCGCTTCCCAGCACGTCATGACCAAGAAGAGAAATGTAATGGGATAAAAGACGGTTCCGTAGCTCCGTCTCTCTGTGGAGTGCATTCCTTGCAGCTTCCCTGTCCGCACGCCTAAAAAATTCACGACGATAAAAATCAGGGCCATCCATATCAGGGTTTTATTTAAAATGAAAAAATAGGGAGTGAAGAAAATGAGAATTCCCGTCAGGATGTGAACAAGTTTCCGAGTGACTTCGGGCGACCAGTTCAAGTAGGACCGCATTTTCTCAGCAATGGATATAAACAAGACAATGCCCGCAAAAAAGACGCCGAAACGAATCCAATCTGCGGACGGAGCCCCGAATAAAAATCGAAGAAGTGTCATCCCTTATACTCTTGTTGCAACCATTCGTGATGTATATCCGGTCTTTAGATTACGGATTTTTGCGATGAAAATCAAGATTTTTGTTCCCGCTTCACAGACAACTCCTCGCGAAGAAACCGGCCCGTATAAGATGCTTCGACACGGGCAATGTGCTCGGGCGGACCTTCGGCCACGACCGTTCCGCCCTCATCCCCGCCCTCAGGACCCAAATCGATAATCCAATCGGCAGTTTTGATCACATCCAAATTGTGCTCGATAACCACCACCGTATTCCCTTTTTTAACGAGCCGGTTCAAAACCGAGAGAAGCATTTGAATGTCCTCGAAATGGAGGCCGGTCGTGGGTTCGTCTAAAATATAAAAAGTGTTTCCCGTGGAAACCTTGGAAAGTTCGGTCGAGAGCTTGACCCGCTGCGCCTCTCCCCCGGAAAGTGTTGTCGCGGGCTGGCCCAAATGAATGTAACCCAGTCCGACATCGGTGAGCGTCGTAAGTTTCCGTTTGATGGTCGGAATGCGGTCGAAAAAATGAAGCGCTTCCTCGACCGTCATTTCGAGCACATCGGCAATGGAGCGGCCCTTGTATTTGACCTCTAAGGTTTCCCGATTATAACGCCTACCCTTACAGATTTCACACGGGACGTACACGTCCGGGAGAAAGTGCATCTCGATCTTGATGATACCGTCTCCCTCGCACGCCTCGCACCGCCCTCCCTTGACATTAAAGCTGAATCGACCCGGGCGGTATCCCCTGATCTTCGCTTCGGGGAGCTGGGCGAAAAGATCACGTATGTAAGTGAAAAGTCCCGTGTATGTCGCCGGATTCGACCGCGGTGTCCGGCCAATGGGCGACTGATCAATGTCGATCACCTTGTCGACACACTCGACTCCCTCAAGATTCTCATACGGGAGATGGGAGGCCTTCCCCTTATAGAATCGGCGAAGTAACACGGGAAAAAGCGTCTCGTTGATGAGGGACGACTTCCCCGATCCCGACACGCCCGTCACGCAGATGAAAAGCCCGAGGGGGATACGCACATTCACGGACTTCAGGTTGTTTCCCGAAGCGCCGCTGAGAATGAGAAATCGACCGTCCGGCTTCCTTCGCAATTCCGGGATGGGAATCGACCGAACGCCCGACAGGTATTGGCCCGTAATCGATTTCTTGGCGCGGGCGATCTGTGCCGGCGTCCCCCGAGCAACAACGCGGCCTCCATGCTCCCCCGCGCCGGGGCCTAAATCGATGACGAAATCAGCCGCCTCGATCGTAGACCGGTCATGTTCCACGATGAGCACCGTATTTCCCAAATCACGCAAGGCTGTCAGCGTATCGATGAGCCGTCGGTTGTCCCGCTGATGGAGACCGATCGAAGGTTCGTCCAAGATATACAGAACGCCCACAAGCTGGGATCCGATCTGCGTGGCCAGCCGAATACGTTGAGCCTCGCCCCCCGAAAGCGTTCCCGAGGCCCGATTCAGCGTTAAATAATCCAACCCCACGTTCGTCAGAAAACGGAGCCGTTCCTTGACCTCCTTTAAAATCTGACGGGCGATGGTCATCTGCAGTGTAGAGAGCTTCAGCGCATCCATAAATCGGGCGCATTCCTTGATGGAAAGAGAAGCGACTTCGTGTATCGATTGATTTGAGATTTTGATGGAGAGGCTCTCCTTCTTCAAACGCGCTCCTTGGCACTCGGGACACGGAAGCACATTCATGAATCCCTCGATCCATGTCCGCACCGGCTGAGAATTTGTTTGCCGAAACCGTCTCTCTAAATTGTTGATGATGCCCTCGTACCGATTGAAAAAAACGCCCTCTGCCTTCCGGTTGGCGGACTTGTACTCAAACCGGAGTTCTTTATCTCCCGAGCCGTAAAGAACGACTCTCTTCTGTTCCTCCGTCAAATCCTGGAATCGGTCGTTCAGAGAAAAACCGTAAGCTTTGGCCACCGTCTTCAGCCAGCTGAAATACCATCCTTCCCGCGCTTCACCCCAAGGAGCTACAGCACCCTCTCCGATGGTCTTCGAAGGATCGGGAACGACGAGGTTGGGATCGACTTTCATAATCGTTCCCAAGCCGTTGCATTCCGGACAAGCTCCGTACGGCGAATTGAAGGAAAACATGCGGGGGGAGGGTTCCTCGTAGCTGATGCCGCAGTGCACGCAGGCGAAATGTGCAGAATAGAGGCGCTCATCGACATCCGCGATGTCGATGAGAATGATTCCCGAGGACAACTGCAGGGCCGTCTCCAGCGAATCCGCCAGACGCGTAGCAATCTTGTCATCAACGACCAAACGATCTACGACGACTTCGATTTGATGCTTCTTGTTCTTATCGAGCGGTATTGGCCGATCCACTTCGAAAATTTGACCGTCCACGCGGACTCTAAGATACCCGTCCCTCCGAATCTGTTCGAAAACTTCTCGGTATTCTCCCTTCCTTCCCCTCACGACTGGAGCAAGTATCTGTATCCGGGTCCCCGGATCCAACTGAAGGATAGAATCCACAATTTGCTCGACTGTCTGTTTCTCGATCCGTCTCCCGCAATTGTAGCAGAAGGGCACGCCGACACGGGCGTACAGGAGACGGAGATGGTCGTAGATTTCGGTCACCGTACCCACCGTCGATCTGGGATTCTTCGCGGCCGTGCGCTGTTCGATGGAAATAGCCGGAGAGAGGCCTTCGATCGTGTCCACGTCCGGCTTTTCCATCAGGCCCAAGAATTGTCGTGCATAGGCTGAAAGAGACTCCACGTACCGACGCTGTCCCTCGGCGTAGATTGTGTCGAACGCCAGCGAGGATTTCCCGGAACCCGAAAGACCCGTGATGACGACAAGCTTGTCCCGGGGAATATCAAGGTCGATATTCTTCAAGTTGTGTTCTCTGGCCCCGCGAATAATAAGTGCGTTTTTGGAAATCATCTCTATTGAAAAATTCCTTGTTTTTGTTGAAAAATATGTTTAAATAGAACCCGGACAATCCATCAATGTCACTTCAAGGAGGGAGAATATCATGAAAAAACAAACTCTGTTACTTGCAGTCATTCTCATTGCTTTTGCATTGCCCCTTTTTGCACAAGTAGGAATTGCCGACTCCGTTGTAAAATACATCACACTCGGGGATGCGCTTTCTGCCAAGCGGGATCATGAAGGCGCCTCCAACGCCTATCTCACGGCCATTAACTTCGATCCCAACAACTACGAGGCACACTATAAGGCCGGTGATGAATACACTGAAATCGCGGACCGCCTGGACCTCAAACATCAGAAAGAATCCTACTTCGTGCAGGCGCGAACCCTCTGCGAGAAAGCCATCGAGATCAATCCCGACGGATGGGAAGGCCATTTCCGGCTCTCCGTCGCCCTCGGGCGTCTGGCCATCTTCCGCGGTGGAAAAGAAAAAATCAAGCTTTCCAAGATGGTGAAAGCCGAAGCGGATAAAGCCGTCGAGCTGAATCCCAATGCCGATCTCGCCTACCACGTCCTGGGCCGCTGGCATCAGAACCTCGCGAATCTGAGCAGCATTCTCAAAGTATTCGCCAAAGTGCTCTACGGCGGCGTCCCCCCCGGGTCCAACGAAGAGTCCGTGGCCATGTTCAAGAAAGCCATCGAAATCAATCCCAATCACATCGAACACCACTTGGAACTAGCCCGCACATACAAATACATGGGTGAGAAAGAACTCATGAGAGAGCCCCTGGAAAAAGTGCTGTCTCTTCCTGCCGTGGAAGAAGACGATCCCAAGTTCAAGGAAGAAGCCAAAGAAATGCTGAAGAAGCTGAAGTAAGCGCGTATTCTGGTCGAATATATCCCCCCGTCTTGTGAGACTGTTGAATATCCATTTCGTGTCATTCTGATCCCGGCGAAGTCGGGAGAAGAATCTGGGGTTGGGGGTGTCCATCAATAATAACAAATGGAAAAGCTAAATCTCTTCCACCCCAGATCCTTCGTCGTCCCGATAAATCGGGACTCCTCAGGATGACAAGACTGACCTTTTTCAACAGTCTCTGCAAGGGGCTTATCATTTTGATGAACAATCCCTAACTAGCCAACCGCACAGCCACTTCATCAGCCAGGAGAAATCCGCGCGCCGTGAGTCTAAGATATCCATCTCTCAGAATCGCGAGTCCTTCTCTAACGAGGTCGGACATGAAATCACGATTGCCATTCAGGCTGCCAACGGAAACTCCCCCCTGCGTCCTCAGTCCCAGTGCAAGTTGTTCCAAGGTGCGTTGTTTTGAATCTAAAATTTCTTCTCCCGCAACCGGAAGCCGGCCATGAGAAAGAACATCGATGTATGCCGACACGTCCGAAACATTCCAAGAGCGCCTGCCCGCAATGAAAGAATGGGCGGACGGCCCCAATCCCAAATAGGCCGCACCGGTCCAGTATCCCTGGTTGTGACGGCATCGGTAACCGGGCAGGGCGAAATTGGAGATTTCGTAATGCTCGTAATCCGCACCGGACAATGCATCGTGGCACAACAGATACATCTCTGAAATTTCATCATCCTCAGGTAGGACACACACCCCTCTCGCAATCTTCTTTCCCATCGCGGTTTTAGCGCTCCATGTCAGCGCGTACGCCGAAACATGCGTCGGTTTCAACGAGACGACCTTCTCGATGGTTTTCTTCCACGTCCCCATGGAATGCCCAGGAAAACCGTAGATAAGATCGATCCCCACATCGTGAAATCCCAAACGCTGAGCCGTGAGCACGAGTGTTTCGGCCTCTCGGGCCGTATGGATTCTGCCGAGAAACCGTAATTCGCTATCATCGAATGATTGAATTCCGACGCTCAGCCGATTGATCCCCGCATCCCTGTACGCTCTGAGCTTCTCTTCGGACACAGTGCCGGGATTGATCTCAATCGTGATTTCCGACTCCCCGCCCAAAGGAAAAGAGCGACCAATTCGACCGAGCAGCTGTTCAATTTGATCCGCCTTTAACAGT
>JBDRSZ010000139.1:0-2755 GCA_043824415.1 bacterium
TACTCAACGCAGAGTAGTTTTCGGATTTCACAATTAAGTCCTCTCCTTTTTTTAGGAGAGGATTGAGGTGAGGTTTCTAATAACAAATCCGAAAACCACTTTGGCTCGAGTATAAAACGTAATTCCTGATTGTATTTCAGATGATTGCTTGTTAATTATCTTCATCTTGATTCATTGTTTTTTCTTTATCCGTGTTATTCCGTGTTGATCTGTGGTGAATGATTTATATCAGATAAAAGGACAACCATGAATGCTTCCCAATCTCTCGAAATCCTGTTCCGAAAACACGGATGTGATGATTTCAGATGGATCAAGCCGAAAAAAATCATCGTCTCACACTGGGTCCGCACGAAATGCATATTCGGATGCAATGAATACGGCAAAAATGCCTGCTGCCCGCCCAATCTGCCCTCGGTTTCCGAATGCAGACAGTTCTTCAGAGAATACAAAAAGGCGGTCATCTTCCGGTTCGAGAAGACGGTCGACAAACCAGAGGACCGATTCCAATGGACGAGGCAGGTCAACCTGAGGCTCCAGAAATTGGAACGCGACATTTTCCTTACTGGGCTTGAAAAAGCCTTCCTCCTCTTCATGGATTCGTGCGCCATTTGTACGGATTGTCCGGGATCCCGCACGCAATGTAAAAATCCCAAATCGGCCCGTCCCTCCCCGGAAGCCATGGCTGTCGATGTTTTTTCGACGGTGCGAAGCGTCGGTTATCCCATAAACGTTCTCTCGGACTACTCACAAAAAATGAACCGTTACGCATTCCTGATGATCGAATAAAAAAGAAAAGTAAAAACGCCATGTCAAAAGCGGAATCAAAATTTAAAAATTCAAAAAAGACCAACCCAAAAGTCCACAGAACCATCCTGGATGACCTGCGCAAAAGCGGTCTGAAGCGCTCCCTGCGTCGCGACCTGAAAGACATCTATCTATTCTACCTCGACAGGGAGATGCGACAGAGATTGTCTTCCATGAACCGCTTTAAACGCTGGTTCATGCGCTTCTTCTGGCTCCTCAAAAGCCTCATCCTCAAATTGACTCCGGTCAGGCGTATCCTGCTCGTCATCAGTTTGTATCTCACTTTCATCGGTCCGTACCAAAGCTCATCCAACAATGTCAATATCACCTTCAATTTTCGGTTGCTCGGATTTACGATCCTTCTTCTCATCCTCATGCTTGAACTTAAAGACAAACTTTTAGCTCGCGACGAACTCGAAGCAGGCCGAGCCGTGCAATTTTCCCTGTTGCCGGACCAGAATCCTGAGCTTCCAGGATGGGACATCTGGATGGTCACGCATCCCGCCAACGAAGTCGGCGGCGACCTCGTCGATTATTTACACTGCGACGACGGCCGGCTGGGACTCATACTGGGCGATGTGGCCGGAAAAGGGCTTGGAGCCGCCCTGTACATGGCCAAGCTCCAGGCGACCTACAGAGCACTCGCTCCGAGTTCAAATTCACTCCCCGAACTGGGTTCGGAGATGAATAAAATTTTCTGTCGCGACGGCCTTCCCAGCCGATTCATTTCCATCGTCTCTCTCGAACTGAAGCCCAACGATGGGTGGATTCGTGTCCTGAACACAGGCCACCTTCCCCCCATCTCTATCCAGAAGGGAAAAATTCAATCTATGTCCCATGGCGCTCCCGCTCTGGGTATCATGTCCAAGCCATCCTACAAAGAACAGCGCATCAAACTCAATAAAGGCGACCTTCTCCTCATCTACTCCGACGGTCTGACCGAAGCTCAGGACGAAAAAGGAGAATTCTTCGGCGAAGAAAGCCTCGCTGACCTTTTGCTCCGAAACCACAAGCGGACAGCCGAAAGTATCGGAGAAACCATCCTGGATACGATCAAACAGTTCGTGGGCGATGCACCATCCACGGACGACCTTTCTATGATCATATTAAAACGTGTGGACTGAGTTAATTTTTCCTTGCAAATTGTCGTAAAAATATATAAACTATATTCCGAAACACATGCAAGCGGCACGAAATCCAAAAACGACTGATCTCCTGCAGTAGAGGGAGTGATGAAAATACACACCAAACGAATCATCGGCCTTTTCCTGCTGTACGCGATAGTTATCTTCCTGCTCATCTACGGCATCTTCGACGGAGATATGGAATTGTTCCGGCTCGAAAGCGGTGCGCTATGACTGGACTGCATCGGGATCGGGTAATCCCAAAAAAAATTCAAGACGAGAAAATACACAAAAGAAATTCAGAAAAGCGGTACGCCATCTTGCGAAAAATAAGATGGCTTTTTATCGTGGGCATCGGGGGAATCTTAGCCAACAGTTATTACAAAGTCATCGCCACAAAGACGATCTACGACGGCCCGCTCAAAGCCGGATGCGTTCCCTTCCTAAACTGTCATGCCTGCCCTTTCGCCGTCTCCTCCTGTCCCATCGGCATGCTCCAGCACTTTGCCGCCATCCGGAAATTGCCGTTCCTCCTTCTCGGATTTTTAGGCGTTATCGGTATCACATTCGGCCGTGCCGCATGCGGCTGGCTCTAACCCAGAGGTAATGCGAAAATTAAGAATAAATGAAGTACTTCGCAAGATATGAACAACGGAAATTTAAAATACACTCAAAAGGATAAAGGAGTAGATATATGAATGAAGATAAATCCAAAGGTGAAATATTGAAGGTCAAACCACCAACTGATTACCCTCCAGAGGAAGGTTGTTACCTGCGGGGTAACGATTTTTCGCCGGTGGCTGTTGTGGTTATGCTAAATTACCCAC
>JBDRSZ010000140.1:0-5691 GCA_043824415.1 bacterium
AGCATATGATAAATCAATATCAGTGGAAATTCAGAATCTCTTTGAAGTAGAGAAAAAAAACGATATCCTGACCATTGTATGTAGGTTATTCGAAGAGAAAAGGCTAAATTTCTCAACATTGATTTCAGGTCTTGGAGAAAAATTAACTGACCTTCACGTCAAAAGAATAAAACTGATCACGGAATTTCGTGAATGGCTTGTGTTCAGGTGTAGGATAAGTGAGCTTAAATTGGATGTTGATTCGCGAATTGACACGTGGGGATTCGATGACTTGTGGAATCTTTTGGGTAAATACAATATCGAATTAACACCGAAGCTCATCTCCGAAATCAAAACGCAATTTGAGCAGTCCGTCTCTGTCCTCAAGCCCCTCATCGTCCACATCGAAAAGACCGACTGGCTCATTGACCAGATTGTGTATCGGTTGTATGGGTTGACGGAAGAAGAGATTCGGGTGGTGGAAGTAAAGAAATAAATACTTGCTTTTATTTGCAAAACTACTTACTTTTATCAGTAAATCAGCACACAGAAGCAAGCCGGTCTCTTTCGACCTATTTGTTTTCATGTTAAGAATTACTGAGAATCATGAGTAAATATAACCACATAAACAAGTCCAAGAAGTCGATGCAGTCGTTTTTAGAGCAATACCCTGTATTTGCCCTTGATGAGTTGAAATCCTTCTTTGGAGAGAAGGTAAGGGGAAGGGGTGGTTATAACCTACTGCTGCATAATAGAATGATGGGAAGGATCGGAATAGTAAAGCAGGGAGTGTACTACCGGGTTCGAGCTAATGAGACTCCGGACACAGCATCTGTCGATTCGTATCTTGTTGCTTCCAGGCTAGCCCCTGACGCTGTTTTAGGATTTCACTCGGCCTTTGAATTGCTGGGGGTTGGACATAGTATGTTCTACCGCATATACTACCTTACACGAAGTCCCAGACGGCAATTCAATTTTCGCAATGTGTCATTCCAAGCTGTTCGGATACCGTGTTCTCTTGTCGATAAGAAACGGGGAGACTTCGGAACGGAACGAACTGAGCGTCTTGGTCAAATGGTTAAGTTTACTGGAAAAGAAAGGACGTTGGTGGATTGTCTTGAGCATCCTGAGTATTGCGGTGGCTTCGAGGAAGTTTATCGTTGTGCTGAGAAATTGCCCTTTTTGAACTTTGACGTCTTAGCGGAGTATATCCGCCTTCGGAGTAAAAGGATCCTGTTTGCCAAGGTAGGCTTTTTTCTCGAACAACACCGAGAGGCATTCTTTGTTGAGGAAGATTTTCTCAATTATCTTGAAAGGCAGGTACCAAAACAGCCCCTATACTTGGAAGGTCGCAGCAAAAAGGGTCGTTTAATGAAAAAGTGGAATCTCATTGTGCCAGAAAAGGTACTAAAACGTTCGTGGGAAGAGTTTTGATCTTTTCCGAAGAATATTTTGGTCGCCTTACCGCTGAAACCGGATTCCACGTTGAGAATCTGGAAAAACTCGGCTATCTCATAAGGATATTGCAAGATGTCGCAGAGCACCCTTTCCTCAAATCGCGTCTGGCACTGAAGGGCGGGACGGCAATAAATCTCTTCTATTTTGAACTCCCTCGACTTTCCGTTGATATTGATTTGAACTATATCGGATCTTCTGAACGGGAGACAATGCTGGACGAGAAGGGGAAGGTTGAGGAAGCGCTTCGTCGTATTCTTAAAAGCTTGGGATTGGAAGTGCATCGTGTTCCGGAAGAACATGCTGGAGGAAAGTGGCGCCTCAGTTTTCCAAGTGTATTTGGTGGAACGCGGGGTCTAGAGTTAGACATCAATTACCTTATGCGGATTCCCTTTTTCCCGATAGAGATGAGACAATCCTTTGTGCTGGATGCAAATCTCAAGGTGACTTTCCCAATTGTTTCGTTTGAGGAAACATTTGCGGGGAAGATTGTTGCTTTACTGGACAGAACATCAGCTCGGGACCTTTATGATGTTTATCAGCTATCCCAATTTGGGGATGACTACGATTTGGTAAAGCTTAAGAAGGCCACATTGCTTATTGGTGCTTCTGGAAGAGTAGATTGGCGGAAGATTTCGCTGGATCAGATAGGTAAAATTGAAGAGAACGATATCGCCAGACAGCTTTTACCACTCCTGCGAGTTGGTGGAGAACCCGATTTCCAGGAAATGAAACGAACCTGCAAATCCTTTCTTCGGAACCTGCTTTCATACAATCCAAAGGAGCAGGAGTTTGTGGATCGTCTACTGAAGAAGGGAGAATACCAGGTCGAATTGCTTTTCCATAACGATTCTGATACAGGAGAACGACTCCGCTTTCACCCTGCCCCTTTGTGGAAAGCAATGAATGTGCAAGCATTTATGAAAAAGCAAAAAGACTTAGATTAGATGGAGGTTTCGAAAATTTCTAAAGCTGTTTAGAAAAAAGACGATACTTCAAACGACCCCACGGGTGGTAAAGATACTACCATTCTATTTGGCCAATCATCTCGGTACAGACAAATTCTCTGAAGTAAAAAAAATACTTGCATTTGCAATCTGCCCTCAGTATATTTCTGGTGCAAACAGCAGTACACCGCTTTTGTGCCTTTGAGAAGTCCACTTTGCTGTTGAGGTTACACGACCGAGCCAGCAAGGAGTAAAACCGCCGAGGTTTTTCGATGTGCTTCATTCATTCGAGGAGGCGAGAAGCTGGTTGTACAAGGTCGATCATCAACAGAAAGGGTGAACCGTGGAAACAGGTACTGTCAAATGGTTCAACAGGACCAAAGGGTACGGATTTATCGCACGTGAGGGAGGAGAAGACGTTTTTGTGCACTTCAGTGCTATCAAATCAGAAGGATTCAAGTAGTTGGACGAGGGTGACAAGGTTGAGTTTGAAATCACCGACGGCCCCAAAGGGCCACAGGCAGCAAACGTGAGTAAAGTCAGCGATTAAACGGTCTTTTTCTCTTTGGTCTCTGAGCCCCCATTCCGATCCACCGGGATGGGGGTTTCCTTTTGTGTTCTTCGTTCACATGGCGAAAAAGAAAGGGTTCAGATCCCCAGACACGTGCCCACCTGTTTGGCCACTCCGATCATCGGATTGTTAAGATCGACGGTTCTCGTTTTTCCGGCGATGTCGGCCAGGGGCACTGCCACGATCTCAACACCGCGGACTGCGACCATCACGCCCCCGACGCCGTCGTGACAAAGCTCGGCGGCTTTCACGCCGAAGCGTGTCGCCAAGATGCGGTCAAAGGCTGTGGGTGTTCCCCCGCGCTGAAGATGTCCGAGCACGGTGACCCGGCTTTCGAGACCTGTCCGCTCTTCGATATCGTTGGCGATTTTAATTCCGATGCCCCCCAGCCGGACGGGATCCGTGCTTTCCTTGACGACGCGCTGGACCACCTGCTCCCCGCCTTGGGGTTTAGCTCCTTCGGCGACGACGACAATGCTGAAGCGGCGCCCCTCCGTGCTGCGTTTTTTTACGAAGTCGCAGATCGTTTCGATGGAGTAGGGTATTTCGGGGATGAGAATAACGTCTCCTCCTCCGGCGATGCCGGATTCGAGCGCCAGCCATCCTGCGTAACGCCCCATGACTTCGATGACCATGACGCGATGGTGCGACATGGCCGTGGAATGGATTCTATCGATGGCTTCGGTGGCGATGTTCACGGCCGAATCGAATCCGAATGTGACGTCCGTGCTACAGATGTCGTTGTCGATGGTCTTGGGTACGCCCACGAGTCGGATGCCCTTCTGGCACAGCTTGTGGGCGATGGACATCGTCCCGTCTCCGCCGATGCAGACGATGTTATCGAGGCCCAATTCGTTGACAAACTCAACGACGTTGTCGGAGATGTCGGTGAACGCAACCTTTCCGTTTTTGCTTTTCACGGGCCAGCGGAAAGGATTTGCCAGGTTGGAAGTCCCTAAGATCGTTCCTCCCTGTGTGAGTATACCTGAAACCTTCGTCCAACTCAGAGGGAAGACGCGTTTTTGTATCAGTCCTTCGTATCCGTCTTCGATGCCGATGACTTCCATATCGTAGCGGCTGATGCTGGCCTTGACGACTCCTCGGATAACAGCGTTGAGTCCGGGGCAGTCACCTCCGCCAGTGAGGACGCCGATTCGTTTTTTCTTTTTATTCGCCATAGCCGGCCTCCGGTGATTTTATCCCGCCAGAGGCGGGCAAGGGGTTAATTCTCCGCTCCTTGGGGCGTTCAATGTTTTTGTTTTTGATACCCCGCCGCAAGCAGCGGGGTAGTTCATTCCTGCTATCGATCCAATTCCAAGACGACTTTACCGCATTGTCCGGAGGACATGACGTCGAATCCTTTTTGGAACGCCTCGAATGGAAATTTATGGGTCAGTACGGGTGATATGTCAAGTCCGCTTTGGAGCATGGACTGCATCTTGTACCAGGTCTCGAATATTTCCCGGCCGTAAATGCCTTTTAAAAAAAGACCCCTGAAGATAACGAGATCCCAGTTGATCTGTGTGGTTTTGGGGAGAATCCCGAGTAGGGCGATTCGACCTCCGTTGTACATGCTCTCGAGCATCGACTCGAACGCTCCCGGATTCCCGGACATCTCCAATCCGATGTCGAATCCGACCATTTCGAGTTCGTCCATACACGCTTTAATGGATGTTCGGGCCACGTTGACGGCGCGCGTCGCACCCATCTTGCGTGCAAGGTCGAGACGGTAGTCGTTGACGTCCGTGATGACGACGTGGCGCGCTCCCACGTGCTTGCATATGGCGGCCGCTATGATGCCGATGGGACCGGCTCCGGTGATGAGCACGTCTTCGCCGACCATGTCGAAAGACAGGGCCGTGTGCACGGCATTGCCGAACGGATCGAAGAAAGCGGCAACGTCGGACGGAATGCTGGGATGGAGGTGCCATGCGTTAGAGGCTGGAAGGGAGAGGTATTCTGCGAAGCAGCCGTTGCGGTTCACTCCCACTCCCACCGTGTTTGGGCAGAGATGACGCCGACCGGCGAGGCAGCTGCGGCAGAGTCCGCAAACGATGTGTCCTTCACCGGAGACGCGGTCTCCTATTTTGTAGCCTGTCACGTTCACTCCTTTTTCGACGACTTCGCCCACGAATTCGTGTCCGATCGTCATGGGCGTTTTGATCGTGCGTTGGGCCCATTCGTCCCAGTTGTAGATGTGTAGGTCGGTGCCGCAGATTGCTGTTTTGTGTATTTTAATCAAGAGGTCGTTGTTGCCGATCTCCGGGATGGGAACTTCATCAAGCCAGATTCCTTTCTCGGATTTCTTCTTTACGAGCGCTTTCATTTTGGTCATTGGGCTCTCCTGTTGGATTAACTGAGGAATGGATTGAAATATAACGTGGAAATCGGGAAAAGTCAAGGCTTACAATGGGCGTAAAGTCTGGCACATAAAATGCCAACCCATCTCATTTTTGTGGCTCCGCTAAGCTTTCCCCCAAAAAGGGGATTATTCAACACATTCGATATTTTACAGAGTGACTCCCAGAAATTTTAACACTACACAATCGGAGTATCTGATTTGACAATATCAATATATTGTCATCCGTTCGTTTTGTAAAATTGTTCTTTTCTTGAGAAGAAAAGAACCCCCGCACAGCGGGATCAAGCAATCGTATGATTTGATATTGAAGACAAAAGAATCGGCCTTTTTGCCTGCCCGCCCTGCCTGCGGCAGGCAGGCGGCAGGCGGGAAAGCCG
>JBDRSZ010000141.1:0-3025 GCA_043824415.1 bacterium
TGATCGTCATCCCCTGCCAGCCAGACGTTCCGATGGGGTTGCGAGAGCAACTTGACCAACTCCACCATGACCTTGGAGGAGTCCTGGAACTCGTCGATCAGAATATGTTGATAGCGGTTTTGATAGCGTTCCAGGATGTCCCGGTGTGCCTTGAACAGTTGATAGGGCAGATAGAGAAGGTCATCAAAGTCCAGCAGGCGTCTCCGCCTCTTGAAAAGATCATAGCAGGCGTAGACCTGAGCGAGCTTCTTGTCCTTGGGGTCTTTGGATTTCTCCAGATCTGCGGGGGAGAGAAGGTCATTCTTTGCGAGGGATACCTTGCTCATGACCGAAGCCGGGTCCTCCTCCAGTCCGACCTTTTGCATGGCCTCGCGAAATAGGCTCAGTTGCTCCAAGTCCTGAACCAGCCGGAACCATGTGGCGGCGGAGTTTTCCGCCTTCAGAATGCGATAGCCCAGGGAGTGGAAAGTGCAGACGAGCGCCTTATCTCCGTTGCCATCGAGCCTTTTCTTGAGTCGTGATTGGATCTCAAGGACGGCCTTCTTTGCGAAGGTGATTGCCAGAAGTCGGGCGGGATCAAAACCCTGCTCAATCAAATGGATGATGCGCTCGGTCAAAACCATGGTCTTTCCGCTTCCGGCCACCGAGAGAACGATCATGGGACCCCTCCGATGTGAAATTGCCTCTATCTGTTGTGGATTGAACTTGATCTCTTTCACGATTGGACCTCCTTCAATGTGGATATTTGGAAAAGAAAAGGCCAGCCGAGTGAATATCGACTGGGCCTGGTTGTGGTTTGTGGCGGCTACAAAGACCGCCTGCCTCATAGACCTAAATGGTAAATCTCACCTCCTTTCGCAACGGATTTGGGGTATTTATTGGACGGAAAATAGAAGCTCGGCATGGATTAGAACGAGATTTTATAGAGGGTTGAAAAGAATCGGGGTATCGAATAGAATCCACATAGGATTATTTAGAATCGCAGCGTAACTTGATGAAATAAGAAGGGTTGGCTTTTGCCTGACAGTATCACCCCTGATTTTCCAGGATCATATTGGTCGTGTAATCCTTGTTGGGGAGCAAAAATGAACGCTCAGAATGAGGAATATCCAACTCGCGACACCTCCCTTGTTGGCGCGTCCGGCGTACACTTCGTAGTAGCTGAACTCAGCCTAAGAGGGCTCATCGCCTTGCCCACAATCCGAAACACCGCCGGGGTTGATGTTATAGTCGCCAACAAACAGGGTGCGTGGCATGCAAACATGCAGGTCAAGACATCTAGAAGCCGTGTGGGTTTCTGGCCTGTCGGCAAGAAATACGGAGAATGGATTGGGAAAAATAATTTCTATGTCTTCCTGCGATACAACCTTAAGATTGGCTCCTTTGAGGTGTTCCTCGCATCCTCTCAAGAGGTAGCAGACCAATGCGATGAAGGGCGACGTCAAGAAAAGGAGAGAGGGTTGAAGGAATGGGCACCGTGCTTCTATCCGAAAGGAGAATATGAACGCCTTAAGACACAATGGGAAGAGTTCGGAAGACGGTTCCCCAATAATCCTATGGAGAACGGCTAGGCATAAAATTCTGAGCGCGCCATTTTCCGCGCCTCGTGCGTGATGTTATGTGGTCATAGGAAAGCACAGTGGATATTTCCAAGAGTTCGCGGCACTCCAAGATTGCAGGAGACTTTGGTGAAAGTCTGGTTCTGTATTGGCTCTCCAAGTTTGGGTTCGAATCTGCACGCGTTGACCATACCGGAATTGACCTTATCGCCAGAAATCCTCACACGGGAGAGGTAATGGGTATATCGGTGAAGAGCCGTACCAGGGTCCGAGGGACGGAGCAGGACTCGATAACAATACCCTCAGACAGTTTCGAGAAGGCCGCTTTAGCCTGTAAAGCATTTGGCTGTGTTCCTTATTTCGCAGTCGTCGTCGACGCGGCAGAAGTGATACGCGTATTTCTCCTCCGGATGGATCACCTTCTTAAGATCTGTCCCGTCAAGCAGAGGGGTGCCTACTGGAAGGTCTCTGGTAAGCATCTCGATCAATACATGAATGATCCGGAAGTAAAGATTTTTGAGCTATGTACTTCAACTAAGAGTTGGTGGAAAAATCTTTAAACTCAGGTGGGTACATCATGGAACCTGCTTCGCGTGATCGCAAGGCATTTGATCTGGCATGGGAATTCCTTCTGAGTCTTCGACTGCCCGGCGTCACGAAAGATGTCATCAATGCTTACATACGGCCTTCTGATTCCAACCCACCACCTTTAACGCTTATCCAAATCTACAAAGGCATCTTGGCTTCAGCCCAGAATGCGAATATGAGGGCCGGTGTCATTGGGAGAGCAATAGGTGGGTTCGAGCGTCTTGAGAGTGTCCTCTTTGGTTTTGACCCTGCCAGGGTTCTTAAACGCTTCCGTACCTGGAGCGATGTCCTTGATGTAATCGAGAAGAAATTGAAACCGCATGGAAAAGTTCGTCGCGAGCCGCGGAGCATTTGGCCGCTTTACTGCCGAACAATTCTAACAGCGGCTGAGTTTGTTACTCGGTTTGATTCTGGGGACGATTTTAAGAGGTGGGCGGATTTTTTTGACAAAGATGATCGCGCTCGGCCTGCACTGCCGATGCTCATCTCCCTGGAGATCGAGGGTGTAGGTTTTCCCTTAGCGTGTGATTTCTTGAAGGAAAATGGATACCGCAATTTTGCTAAGCCCGATGTGCACATCAAGGACATATTTACACGTCTTGGTCTTGCCCGTTCTCGAAATGACTATGAGGTCTTCTCAGCTGTTGTGCGAGTCGCACTGAACGTCGGTGAGACGCCATATTGCGTTGACAAATTGTTCTGGCTTATTGGCTCTGGGAACTTCTATGATCATCCGCACATCGGGGTAGCAGGGCGGATCGGGAACAACAAGGAGGCATTCTACAACTTCGCCCGGCGGAGATTGCCCATAGTAGCATAGAACCTGTTTCATCTTTCCAACCCCTCTACCGAATCGTTCGCGATAAAGACATCATAAA
>JBDRSZ010000142.1:0-17319 GCA_043824415.1 bacterium
GGCCTCAGCTTTTTTGATGTTGCGTTGTTTGTGGCGTTCTTCGCTGTCGTCGTCGGCGTGAGCATGTACAAGAGCCGGAAGGAGGAGACGGGCGAGGATTTCTTTTTAGCAGGCCGCGGGCTTCTTTGGCCGTTCATCGGACTTTCGCTCATTGCGGCGAATATATCTTCCGAACAGATCGTCGGGCAAGCGGGCCAGAGCGCGGGGAGCGCCGGGTTGGCCATCGCCAGTTATGAGTGGATGGCCGCCATTTGCCTTGTTCTTGTGGCGATTTTTTTCCTGCCCAAATTCCTTCGAAGCGGCATTTACACGATCCCTGAATTTTTAGAATATCGGTACAATGCCACGGCTCGCGGACTGATGGCTTTCTACACGATGCTGATTTATGTGGGTGTATCGATCTCGGCCGTCATCTACTCCGGCGCGCTTCCTCTGTATACGATTTTCGGGATCAAGATGAAGGTTGCGATCTGGCTCATCGGGGGAATCGCTGCGCTGTACACGGTCTGGGGAGGCTTGAAAGCGGTGGCCTGGGCCGATCTCTTTCAGGGGTCTGCTTTAATCATCGGCGGCGTGATTACGATGATTGTCGGCTTCAGGGCCGTCGGCGGTGTGGGCGCTTTCTTTGAAACGAATGCGGACAAGCTGCACATGATCCTGCCGAGAGACCACGCCGTGCTGCCGTGGACCGCGCTCGTTATCGGTCTTTGGATCCCCAATTTTTATTACTGGGGCTTGAATCAGTTCATCGCGCAGAGGGCACTGGCTGCGAAGAGTCTCAAGCAGGGCCAGCTCGGGATCATCTTCGCCGCTTTCCTCAAGCTCACGATTCCGTTCATCATCATCATGCCGGGAATCATGGCCTATCAGCTGTATTCGAAGGACCTGACGGCACCAGGCGCGACGACGGACGCCGCTTATCCTCTCTTGATCCGTAACCTGATTTCTCCCGGAATCCGAGGTTTCATTTTTGCGGCGCTTTCCGGAGCGGTCATCAGTTCGTTGGCTTCGATGCTCAACTCTGCGTCGACGATTTTTACGATGGACCTGTATAAGCGTCACTGGAAAAAAGACGTGTCCAGCCATTCCCTCATCACGATGGGCCGCGCCATGACTCTGCTTTTTGTGGTTATCGGATGCCTGATCGCGCCTCATCTGGGCCATCCCAGCCTGAAGGGAATTTTTACATACATCCAGGAATTCCAGGGATTCCTTTCCCCGGGAGTGTTGGCTGCGTTTCTCTTCGGGTTGTTCGTCAAACGCACTCCGGAAAAGGCGGGGGTGTGGGCGCTCATTCTCAGTCCCATCCTGTACGGGCTTTTGTTCGTGTTTTTCGGTAATCTCCCGTTATTCGAAAGGCTCGGCATCAAATTGGGCGAGATCGCTTTCCTGAACCGGATGGCTATCTCGTTCATCATCATTGTTGTCGTGATGACGGTCTTGACGGTCGCGAAGCCTCTGACCGAGCCGAAAGAGATGCCCGTGCGGAAGGAGTATGACATGAGGCCGGCTCCATCCGTCGTATGGCTGGGCGGTCTGGTGATTGTTCTCACGCTTATTTTGTACGCTATTTTCTGGTAGGAGGAGACGAAGATGCACAGGAGAATTCGTATTGTTTATGAAGTTGGATTCGTCGCCGTTCTGACGGCGATGGTGATTGGAGGATGTCAAAAAAAATCCGAGAGTCAGAACGAATCACCTGTCTTGAAAGGAGTGGATTCCATGTCGATTCAAAAAGAAGCGTTCGGGAAGATGCCGGACGGACGCGCGGTCGATCTGTATACGCTGACGAACGCCAACGGAATGGAGGCCCGAATCATGACTTACGGCGGGATCGTCATTTCTTTGGAAGTGCCGGACAGGGACGGGAATCTGTCGGACATCGTTTTGGGATACGACGATTTGGCGGGGTACATCCGCCAGAATCCGTATTTCGGAGCCATCGTCGGCAGGTACGGGAATCGAATAGCCAAAGGGCGGTTTACATTGGACGAAGTCGAGTACAGTCTGGCCACGAACAACGGCGAGAATCACCTGCACGGAGGACTCGTCGGATTCGATAAAGTCGTGTGGGGTGCCGAACCTGTGAAGGAGAAAAACGGTGTGAGTCTGAAGTTGACCTATCTGAGCAAGGACGGCGAGGAGGGATATCCCGGCAATCTCTCGTGCATGGTCGTGTATACGCTCACGAACCAGGATGAGCTGAAAGTGAGCTATGAAGCTCGGACGGACAAGGCCACACCCGTCAACCTGACGCATCACAGCTATTTCAACTTGGCCGGTCAGGGAAGTGGTGATATCTATGGGCATGAGCTGATGCTCAACGCCGATACGTACACGCCTGTGGATGAAGGGCTGATTCCGACGGGTGAGATCCGAAGCGTCAAGGATTCCCCGATGGATTTCACGACGCCAACGGCCATCGATGCACGGATTGCGCAGATCGAAGGCGGCTACGATCACAATTACGCGCTCAACGGAGGCGGCGGGTTGCTTGCACTCGCGGCGAGGGTGTACGAGCCGAACAGCGGCCGAGTAATGGAGATCCACACGACTGAGCCAGGGATTCAGTTCTATTCGGGCAATTTCCTGGACGGCTCGATCA
This sequence comes from bacterium, assembly GCA_043824415.1. Lineage (GTDB taxonomy): Bacteria > Zhuqueibacterota > QNDG01 > QNDG01 > DSAB01 > JBDRSZ01. The sequence continues at coordinate 2,606 of JBDRSZ010000142.1, forward strand.
CGGGGAAAACGGGCAAAGTCTATCACAAGCATTACGGTTTTTGCCTGGAGACTCAGCACTTTCCCGATTCGCCCAACAAGGCGAATTTTCCTTCCACGATATTGAGGCCGGGTGAGACTTACAAGCACGAGACGGTGCATAAGTTTTATACGGAGTGAAATAAAGATAATCGCTGATTTGAAGTAGGAAACTGAACTTTGTGAAAATAGAACAAATCTAATAATCGTTGGATAAAACAGGGGGTGTCATTCCCGCATTGTTTTAAGCGGGAATCTATAGGTGGGGGAATCACTTTTAATTTTTCCCCACCACCTGGATGCCTGATTAAATATTTCCCTCCTTCCTCGGGCATGGCAGGCATGACATCTTTCCAATCATTAGAGAAGGGAATTTGCTAAAGTCTAATAAGGAATCAGATTTCATGTCGCGCATGAAGGCGACAATACAATTCTTACATAGTCCGAGAGCAGCCGATCTCTTTTTCCAGCTTTACGGGGATGATAAAGATGTCTTAAAAAAACAAGCGTCCCGATACGAACGGCTTGTTGAAGAATTCGTGAGCCATTTTTCTGACGGAGATATTTTCCTGTTCAGCACGCCAGGCCGGACGGAGATCGGCGGGAATCACACGGATCACAATCACGGGCGTGTCCTGGCTGCGAGTGTCGATTTGGATTCCATCGCTGCGGCGGCGAGGACGGACGATTCGACTGTCACGGTGTATTCGGAGGGATACGCTGAACCTTTCCGAGTGCGCTTGGATGATTTGGCGAGAAAGCAGGAGGAGGTCGGGAGCACTTCCGCCCTCCTCCGAGGGATCGCTTCGGGTTTGGTCGAGAAGGGATATTCGGTCGGCGGATTCAACGCGTGCGTCATGAGCGATGTGCTCGTGGGATCGGGATTGAGTTCGTCCGCGAGCGTCGAGGTGCTCATCGGGACGGTATTCAATGTACTTTTCAACGGTGGGAAGATTCCTGCTAAAACGATCGCCAAGATCGGCCAATACGCTGAGAACGTGTATTTTGGTAAGCCGTGCGGGCTGATGGATCAGACGACGTGCGCCGTGGGGGGCATCGTGACGATCGATTTTCAGAAACCCGAAGAGCCGGTCGTCGAGAAAATCGATTTTGATTTCGGAGTAAAAAATTACAGACTGTTGGTCGTGGATACGGGCGGCAATCACGCTGATTTGACGGAGGATTATGCGGCCGTGCCTCGGGAGATGAAGTCCGTCGCTGAAAAGCTGGGCGGCCGTGTCCTACGGGATGTCGAAGAGTCCGCTGTCCTCAATAGGATTGGTGGACTTCGGACGGCTGTAGGGGATCGAGCTCTTTTAAGAGCGCTTCATTTCTTCGAGGATAACGAGCGGGTTTTAGAGCAGGTCGATGCGTTGAGAGGAGGGAGGTTCGACCGCTTCCTCGCACTCGTGAATGCGTCGGGGAATTCGTCGTTTAAGTGGCTGCAGAATTGTTATACGACGAAGAATACTTCGGAGCAAGGCGTCTCGTTGGCCTTGGCACTCACAGAGAAGTACATTGAGAAAGTGGGCGAGGGTGCGTGCCGAGTCCACGGAGGGGGTTTTGCAGGCACGATTCAGGTGTTTTTACCGGTCGGCCATTTAGAAGGGTATGTGACTATCATGGAAGGGGTGTTCGGAGAAGGCTCTGTCCGCGTTCTGCGGATAAGACCGACGGGAACGATCTGTCTTTATGGAACTGAATAGAGTTCCTTCGATATTCATACATCAGTGACCTTGGGGTTTTCAATGCTGACATGCAAGCGAATGGTGATTTTTTCGCTCCTTTTCTCAATTGGTTTTTTCTGTTCGTGCGCGAGAGATGCGCGAATTCGGGTGGGTTACATCGTGTTTGGCGATGCTTCCATACGGGAGGATGGAGCGATTTTGGATTGGCTCGAATCGCACGAACGTTTTGTTCCGCGCAGAGTGGAATTGAAAGGGGATCGTTTCAACCGACGAGGCATCGATGTTTTTTGGTTGAATATTCCGGATTCATCAGCGTATGCGCATTGGCTGGCTGAACCGGAGTACGAGCAGAACCTAAAGTCTCTTCTCAAGAAGAAATCCCGATGGCTATTGACGAATTACGCGGCTCTCCTGCCCCATGCCTTGGGCATCGAATCCGAGCAGCCCGAAGTGCATCGGATTCAGATCAAAGACGATTGGCTGTTCGATCAAAAGGGTTTCCAGGGATGGAGGGACCATCCGGTGTTCGCCGGGTTGTTCGGGGGCGCGTTCGTCTGGGACGGCTACAAGGATCACGTCTTAGACTGCATCGGATTTTATAACGACCATTTTCCCGCTGAGGGGAAAGTCGTGGGTGTGGAAAAATCCTATATCACGGTGCATCGCGAAAACCGTCTTCTATTGGAATACAAAACGAAAAAATGGAGGGTACTGTCAGTCGGCGCGTTTATCCGCTTCGGCCAGCGAAACCGGCTCGCGCAGAATTTACGCCAATTTATCGAGAACAGTCTGTTCTATCTGAGGGGCGAGAAGTCGGGTTTGCAGCCGACCTACTGGAAATCGTATTCATATCGCCCGAAGTCGTTTGAGGTGAGTACAAAGCCGATATACTATACGTTGAGAAGAAAATGGAATCGCATGCCTGAAAGTCAATTGGTCATCGCGAATGAAAAACCTCAGAATCAATTTTTTGATGTGGCGGGCCGCCGCGTCTTGGTCATGGGAAAAGAGAACGGGGGGATAGACGAGGTGTGGGTTCATCCGTTCCGCATCCTTCGGGATTACGAAGTGGGGATGGTCGCGGAGGACTCCATCGCCTGGTTGAGTCGTCTCCCCGTCCGAACTGAGATCCGGCCGGAATCGTTCACGCGGTATTATCGTACGGATGAGGGCGAGATCAAGGAGATCATCTTCCCCTCGATGGATAGAGCCGGAGCGCTTGTGCACTATAAGGCCGACCGAGATGTCCGGCTGGTTATCCGAGTTCGGAGCGATCTCAGGTGGATGTGGCCGTACGATGAGTACGCGCTGGGCGATGTCCATTACGGATACGATGAACGGCTGCACGCGCTTCACGTGCGCGATGAGACTGGAGATTTTGCCTGTATTTTCGGCGGGGATATTGCTCCGGATGAACATATCGAGGGGGCTTTCGAGCGTGTCGACTGGGAACAGAATACATTGCGGGGACGACCGGCGGAGCTGAATCAGGTCTATCATGGGGTGGTTTATTCGTTGAATACGTCAAACGGCTTTTGTGTGAATATCGCCCTGGTCGGCACGGATCAGGGGATGGGTGAAGCCCTTTCCGATTACTCTCGAATTATCGGCAAACCGTACGAAGTCTATGCGGAGACGGTGGATCACTATCGGAGGCTGTTAGACCGCTCGGTGACGATCGAAGGGCCGGACGAAGAATTCAATCGGCTGTGGAAATGGGCGCTCGTGGGGACGGATCGGTTCTTCGTGCGCACTCCCGACTTGGGTTCCGCATTCGTGGCCGGATATGCTACGACGGCGAGAGGTTGGGACGGCGGGCAGAAGATCAGCGGACGGCCCGGATACGGCTGGTACTTCGGACGGGACGCAGCCTGGTCGGGATTTGCCGTGGATGACTATGGCGATTGCGAAGCTGTGAAAGAGCAGCTGCGGTTTTTCCAAAAATTCCAGGACGGCTCGGGCAAGATATTTCATGAGCTTTCGACGAGCGGCGTGGTGCATTACGATGCAGCCGATGCTACGCCTCTGTACGTCATCCTTGCCGGACATTACCTCCGCGCTTCTGGCGATCTGCCGTTCATTCGAGAAAGCTGGCCCTGCTTGAAGTGGGCTATGGATTTCCTTTACTCCACGGACACGGATGGAGACGGATTGATCGAGAATACGAACGTCGGCCACGGATGGGTAGAAGGCGGAAGCTTATGGGGCGCCCACACGACATTCTACCTGGCTGGCCTCTGGGCACAGGCGTTGAAGGAAGCAGCCTATATAGCGTCCCATGTAGACGAGACGGATTTGGCTGATGCGTACAGCCGAGAGGCCGTGAAGGTCGAGCGAATCCTGAATACGGATTTCTGGAATGCATCCGAGAATTTTTACTACTATGGAAAATTGGCCAACGGGTCGTACAACGCGGAAAAAACAGTCCTGCCTGCCGTCGCGATGGGCTTTCATCTCCTGGATGATGAGAAGGCTTCTCAGGTACTGTATCGGTATGCGGGGAACGGATTCTCGTCGGACTGGGGGGTACGCATTTTAAGTTCGGAGTCGCCGTTGTTCAACCCTCGCGGATACCATTACGGGAGCGTCTGGCCGTTGTACACGGGTTGGACAGCTTTAGCCGAGTATGCCTATGGGAATTCAACGCAGGGATTCATGCATATCAACAACAACCTTCTGATTAAGAATCACTGGGCATCGGGCTTCACGGAGGAGGTGATGAACGGCGCTGTTTACGAACCGTCGGGTGTGTGTCCCCATCAATGCTGGTCGGAGACGAACATCATCCATCCTGCCATCGAAGGAATGGTGGGATGGAAACCCTCAGCCTTGGAGAATACGGCCCAATTGAAACCAAGGTTTCCTATACACTGGAAATGGGCTACGGTGAAAAATCTGCGGATGGGCGATTCCAGGGTCGCTTTGAACGTTGTGCGTTCGTTGAATGAAACGCATTACAAACTCACACTGCAGGACGGAAAAGCGATGACGATTCAGTTCTATCCGAGGATTCCGTCCGGAATGATCGTTGACAGTCTCTTCGTGGATGGGCAGCCTTATTCCGGCTCTTTCGAAGTGCAGAATGAAACGCTAAAAGAATTCATTGCATTGGAGCTGAAGGGAACCCATTCCATCGTCCTCAAACACAGGAAGGGCGTGGCGATGGTTCCGATTGTTCCGAGACCGAACCCCGGGGATGCCTCTCGTGGACTACGAATCGTCCGATCGCGCCTTGACGGAAATAACTATGTTGTTGAGCTTGAAGGAAGGCAATCCTCCGAAGGCGATTTCGAATTGAAGATGTTCGACCAGAAGATCGCAAGCATAAAAGGGGGGAGAGTCCTCCATATCAGTTCGGGCGGACATGCGACGTTTCGTGTGAGGTTTCCCTATTCGAAGAAGCCGTTTGTGAGGAGACAGGTCAGGATTGCCCTAACGACAACCAATTAGCCTGAATTATTCACCACAGAGTATCGCAGAATCACAGAAAATGAAAAAATATTGAGTTACAACATTCTCTTCGACTCATTGATTGAAAATTTGTATTTTAAGCTGTGTTTCTCTCTGAGTGCTCTGTGGTTTATGAATTTATCAGGTTAGTTACTTAAATGTGTAAAAACCCAATTTTTTCGAAAATGACTTGGATTTTTGTAAGAAAGGAGGCCTACGATGTGTATTAGACAACGATGGTTGGTCATCACTCTCATATCGATTGCTGTTATTCCGGCATTTGCGCAGAAGAAAGTCAGGGATCTCAAGTTTCATCACATGCAGAGTTACTGCTGGATGCGACTCGCTCAGATTGTGCCCGAGGTTACGGATCGAATCATTCTGCCCATTGGAACGGTCGAATCCCACGGTGCCTGTGCCATCGGCACGGACAACTACATCCCGCAGAACTTGGCGGAGCTGATCTGGGATGATGTGAACGCCCTCATCGCTCCGTCCATCAATCATGGGTTCACGGGGTTTTCTATTTCCCGGTTTCCGGGCTCCATCACTATCCGTGAAGAGATATTTGAGGAGTACATATACGATGTTCTGAAGGACCTCGTACGTACCGGTTTTAAGAATGTCCTCATCGTCAACGGTCACGGGGGCAACACGGAACCCGCGAAACGGGCCTACACGCGGCTCCATGTCGAGACGGGAGCGCACTTCATGATCGTCGATTGGTGGAAAATCGCCTGGAATCTGGCTGAGGAAGTTTACGGACAAAAGCCCATCCAGTCCGGTCATGGCGATTTGGAAGAATCGGCTTTGGTTTTATCCTACAATTCGGATTTTATCGATAAGGAAATGTACGAAAAACTGGGCAAGGAGAATGTCGGGCGTCATGGTGTCGACGAAGGATACGCCGTGATGCCTGCCCTGGCTACGACCCGGTATCCCGAAGAGGGTGCGGGACATCTCGATTTCGACGTGAAAAAGGCAAAAGAATATACGAAGAGGAAAGCCGAACACATCGCAAAGACGTTTAACGAGGCAGTAAAGCGATGGGAGATGATGGAAGGGTGGAAGTAGAGGGGGGACTGAGATGAGGTGTTATCGCTGCGGCATCGACATTGAAACAAAGGAGAAGATCGGTCGGCAGCAGACATGCCCGAAGTGCGGCGTGTATGTGCATTGCTGTTTCAACTGCAAGTTTTACGATGAAACGACGTATCATCAATGCCGAGAGACGGAAGCCGAGTGGGTGAGCGATAAAAGGTCCGCCAATTTCTGTGATTATTTTGAGCCGGGAGAGTCGAAGACGTCTCCCCTCTCATCACGAGCTGAGGAGGCGCGCAGGAAGTTGGATGATCTGTTTAAAAAATGATGGGTTGATATAGAAAATTCAAGTGCCCGGCACCTTATCAGTGCAGGGCACTTGATCTTTTTCATGTTGATGCTGGAATTTTACTTCTTTTGACATTCTCCGGGCTTGTGTCCGGTGCACTCATCGTTGGCGTGCATTTCTTTGCATTTCGCAGGGTCGCATTCCGTGCATTCACCTTTACACTCAGCAGAACACTGATCTTTGCATTCAGCTGTGCACTGATCATCTGAGCAATTGGCGGGACAGTTGCCGCATTCGTGCTTTTCGGCTTTCTGAACGGTTTCAGTCTGTTGCTGGGGTTTCGCCTTATCCTGGCCGGTTGCGTACACGAAGAAAACCAGCATGAGGACGACTGCCAGTATCAAACCGCCGATGATTAAAATTCTCTTCATTCGCTTCTTCACCTCCTTTCGTCTTCAATTTTTAGGGGTTTTTCATCTTTTGGACATTCGTTTTCGCATTGATCTTCTATGAACGGATTGAATTCGCTCGTCTGTTGATGGGTGGTGCACTTGAGCATTCGTTCTTTGATGATTGAAAACAATCGCTGCTGCTGTTCTGTAGTGAGAATTTGTTTTTCTTTGAGTAAACAGTGAATGACGTTTTTCTGCAGGTCGGCTTGCATCGAATCGATTTGACCGAGTACCGCATTAATTTTTTGACTGTCGGGTTCGGCCGATTTCAAACAGTCCAGCAATTCTGTCCTTTTTTCGCAGAGGCTTGAATTCATTCGATCCGCCCTCGCGAGGAAGGCATGTCTGATGGGATTGATTGTTTCGATCTGCTTTTCAGAAAGTGAAAGTTGTTCGTAGAATGCTGTCTCTCCTGTGAGGCTCTCTCTGTATGTACATTCTGAACGGTACCGGCACCAACGATGGTATCCGATGGTACTCACAGCCGACAGGTTGATGATGAAAAGCAGGGAGATCCCAAAGATGATAAATCTTTTTTTCATTCGATGTTCCTCTGGCTGTTTTTATCATCCAGTGTTATATAAATGCCCCCGATGGATTGAGAAGGCAGGTCGTCGAAGGCGCTTAAATAACTGGATTGCACGTATCGTTCTTCGACAGGCAATGTCGATTCGAATCCGGTAGAACCAGGAAGCGGTGAGGTCGAATAGTTCCCCAGAAAGATCCCGAAACATATTCCGACGGCAACGAGTCCCACCAGACCGAAGGCTGTGGTATATTTCGGGAAGAGTTCCCGAATGTCAGAGAAGCGGTTCCGGCGATTCTCGTATTCTTTGATTCTGGAGATAAGTTTCGTCCGTGTATGAGGAGAGGCGGATATTCGATTGAATCGAAGGGCGTTGTCAAAAATTTGTGAGAAGACCTCAAGCTGCCGGATGCATTCTTCACAATGTTGCAGATGATCCCGAATTTTGGAATTCTGACGTGAAGAAAGCTCGCAGTCAGTGTAAGACATTGTCTTTTTTCTAAGCGTTTTACATTTCATGGGTATGGTCATCTCCGTATCTATTGTATTTGACACACTAAACAAGAAAACTGTGCGGTTTTTTATAGTTCTCCTAAATACGGGAGGAGTTTTTTATACAGGTTTTCTTTTGCCCGATGGATTCGGGATTGGACTGAGGGAAGCGTCCAATCCATGATCTCGGCGATTTCCTGGGACGAAAATCCTTCGTATTTCTGGAGAATGAGGGCGATTCGCTGGTTCTTTGGCAGTGCCTGGACTGCATTCCATACAATGGTTTGCATTTCTTTTTTTTCGAAAGAAAGGTCCGGCTGTTCGCTGGGTGGAGCGACCACCGTTGACCTGGCATCATGGATAGCGGATTGATCGTTGGGAAAGGATGCCACACGACGCAGTTGTTTTCTATTCCGAATATGGTTCAACGATTGATTGACGGCGATGCGGTATATCCATGTGGATATTTTCGAGCGATGCTTGAAAGTCCGCAGGGATCTATAGACTCTGAAAAAAACTTCCTGACACAGATCCTCGGCTTCATCCTTGTTTCCGACGAGGCGATGACAAATGTTGATGACGCGATCTTTGTGGCGTTCGAATATGTCTTCGAACTCAGTGGTGTCGCCCGATTTCCGACTTCTCATCCGCTGACGATCTCATCCATTTCTGTCTGATTTAATAAAATTCTGAAAAACACCATTTATTAGACACCCGAGTTGTCCGTAATGTGCGGATGAATAAAAAAACATGATCTTCCCTTTTTCGGATCGAATCTTCATTTGTCATTGATTTGAGTCGGATTCTATCCGAACCATCGCTGCGTTTTCAGGCAGATGCGGACGAGCATGAGCATGACAGGAACCTCGATGAGGACGCCGACCACCGTAGCTAAGGCTGCGCCCGATGAGAGTCCGAAGAGCATGACCGCTGTGGCGATGGCCACTTCGAAATGGTTGGATGCGCCGATCATGGCTGCCGGGGCTGCATCTTCATACCGCAGTTTAAGTAATTTTGCTAATCCATATCCCAGCCAGAAAATCAGATTGGTCTGGATAAAGAGCGGAACGGCGATCCACAAAATAGTCAGCGGATTGGAAAGGATGACCTCGCCCTTGAAACTGAACAGCAACACCAACGTGATCAACAGGGCAATGATCGTGACGGGCGTCAGGATATGAAGAAATTTCTCCGCAAACCAGGCTGGCCCTTTGGCGTGAATGATCCATTTTCGGGACAGGTAGCCTGCGGCCAGGGGCAACGCCACATAAATGGCGATGGACAGCAGTAGCGCCTGCCAGGGCACGGGCAAGCGGCCGACACCCAGAAGAAATCCGCCCAGCACGCCGTAGAGCACCAGCATGGTGAGTGAATTAATCGCCACCATGACCAGGGTCAGCCCGTCATTGCCGCGCGCCAGATAGCCCCACACCAGTACCATGGCCGTACAAGGGGCGATGCCGAGGAGGATGCAGCCTGCCAAATAGCTCCGCCACAGCGGAACCTGAAGCATCTTTACACCGTCGGACAACACGACGATACCAGCACCGTGATGAGATCCGACGGGTAGATCCAAACCGAAAGGCATTTTAACTAGATCCAGGGCATCCGTTCCAATCAAACTGCGGAAAAGGAATCCTAAAAAAAATAGAGCGATGGCATACATGGTGAAGGGCTTGATGGCCCAGTTGACGAACAGGGTCAGACCGACGGGTTTTCCGCTTTTCCCCGCCTTGACAACTTCCGCGAAATCGATTTTAACCATGATGGGGTACATCATGAAAAAGAGGCAAACGGCGATGGGAATGGATACGACGGGCGCACCGCTCACGGAGATGGCCAGTCCGTCCAGTGTCGTGGCCACATTGGGGGCAATCTTGCTCAATAAAATGCCGCAAGTAATGCATAAGACCACCCAGAGGGTAAGGTATCGCTCGAAAAATCCCAAGCCTTTTCCGGCCTTTGCTTCCGGTGTCATAGAATGGTCCTCCCTGTTTTAGTTGAATATTTCAAAGGATCGGTAAGCTATCACACTTGATTCTCATCGAAGGGAGCGAAATGTCTTAATGAACGCTCCAGATGAGATAGACGCCCCCCAGGATGACCAACACACCGCAGGTCTTTTTAAGGATGATCGCTCCTTTAGAGCGTTCATTCCAGTGCAGGTACTTCTGCACTATGCTCGTGAAGGTCCCCGCCAGCACAATCACGGCGCAGTGGCCTATTGCATAAAACAGAACGATTGAGACTGCCAGCAAAGGCTTTGTGGAGGCCACGCTCAAGGCAATGCCCAGCATGGGCGCCATGTAGGCGAAGGTGCACGGCCCCAGCGCAATGCCGAATAGAAGGCCGATGATGAAAGCTGCAAACGCACCCTTCTGTTTTATCTTCGGTTGGTTCGTCAATCCCAGGAAAGGGATAGTGATGATTTCGAGCAGGTGCAGGCCGACCACAAAAAAGATAACCGCAACGATGTAATTCCCGATTTTCCCGACGTCGCCCATAATGCGGCCCATAAGTCCGGTGATGACACCGATCAGAGCGATGGTGATGAGAATGCCGACGGAAAACAGTCCGGCAATCGCAAAAGCACGTTTTTTTGTGACGATGCCCTGGCCGTCGATGAATCCTACGATGAGAGGAATACTCGAAAGATGACATGGACTCAATAAAATACTCAGAACGCCCCACATGAGGGAAGCCACAAGAGCGATGATGGGTGCCCCGTACAGCGCTTGCGTCAACCATTCAAAAATTTTCTGGAACATTTACTCGACTCCCTGCTGTTTAAGCACTTTCACGAGTTCTTCCTTGGGGAAGTATCCCTCGTGCCGGAAGTACTCGGTGCCGTTTTTATCTAAGAATATTTGCGTTGGGATGAGCTTGATGCCGTACTTATCGGCATACGGTCGACCCTCTTCGGTCCAGACATCGTGAAAAACGACTTTAACCTGGTCGCTGTATTCCTTCTCAATTTCTTCCATGATGGGCTGCATCATTTTACAGGGAATGCACTTGACCGATCCCAGTTCGATGAAAGTTACAATTGGCGAATCCGACGGATTTGAGACATCCGACTTTTTTAATGAATCGGATTTAACCTCCTGAATCGCGGTTTTTGACTTGGATACATCCTTGTTCTGTCCGGAGCATCCTATGCTTAGAAAGACGAATAAAAAAGAAACGCACAATATCCGGATATTCTTTTCCATAATTTGCCCTTTCATTTGATTTGATAATGATTTCGATGTTTCAACAACTGCCTCAAGCGCATCTGCTGGCCGTAGATGCACCTGGTTCCCCACTCGCAACCGATGATCCTGCGATAATTTTTTCAGCGATCTGATCGATGATGTGATTTTCAACCGGCGTTTGACCTTTATTCAACCCGAAGTCAGCAAGCATGTAATGGATCATTTTCGCATCAATATGTTCGAGCGTTTTCTTTGCGCAGGCAACCGGACAGCCATCAATCACGATATTTTCAGTGTTGCCTAGCGCCGAGGCGATAAAGCCGGAGATATGCCCGCCAACGCCGGCCAGACACGAGGGTCTGGCAAATCTCATTTTTGCCAATTTACGCGCAACCCGGTCGGCGATTTCGCCCACATCAGAACCGCCGCTGCAAGCATATACAAGCCGATTTCCACTGCCACAGCATTCTGCCATAGTTTATCTCCTATTTTTTTGAATTAAGTTTATTCCAGCAATCCTTGCAAACCGGCACCTGCCGGAATGAACAGCACGTTTTTAAACGAAGATGACGAATCTCAGTGTTTGAGACGTCCTTTCAACAGGCGTCGCACTTTTTCATTGATTTTTCTGAAGAGCCAGACATGTTTCTACTCCAACATCTTTTTTATTTCTTCCACACCGGGTACTTTTCCAGCCACTTTCACCTCACCGTCAACGGCCAGGCCCGGTGTCATCATCACGCCGAACTTCATGATCTCTTTGATGTCGGTGACTTTAACGATTTCATAGTCGATACCAAGTTCCTTTGCCGCCTGTTCGGTCAGCTCGGCTAATTTTCGACATTTGGGACAGCCGGTGCCCAGAATTTGTAATTTTTTCATCAATAATCTCCCTCCGAATTAAAAAAGCGATCCATAAATAATTCCCATCGTTGTCGACATGAACACGACCAGCGAGATAAAAACTACGGTTTTCTTTGTACCGATCACACTCCGGATGACGAGCATGTTGGGAAGGCTCAGAGCCGGTCCTGCCAGGAGGAGCGCCAGAGCCGGGCCCTTGCCCATACCATTTGCGATGAGGCCCTGGAGGATGGGCACTTCCGTCAGGGTGGCAAAGTACATGAAAGCCCCGACAATGGAGGCAAAGAAGTTGGCGAAGGCCGAGTTGCCGCCCACGAATGTCGAAATCCACCGATTAGGGATGACGCCCTGGCCGCCTTCGGGAGAACCCAGAAGAAACCCGGCGACGAGCACGCCCATTCCCAGGAGGGGTAAAATTTGTTTGGCGAAATTCCATGTAGAGGACATCCACTCCTGGGCTTCGCCTTCTTTCCGGCTGATGAGAACAGATGTACTCAAAATACCGACAGAGAAGGGGATGAGGGGATTGGTTTTAAAAAGCAGCGCCGCCAGGACGATGGGAATCGTTGCGAGTAGAACGCCCTGCCATTGAATTCTCAGGATCGTGACTAAGGAGAAGCCGAAAAGGATACCGAAGCCACCTGTGATCCACCATTTAATCGACCAGATGGCATGCCATAGGCCGGCATTGTCCGTCGGCCTCCCCCAGTTGGCGAAGACCAGGATTGCGACAAGAACGAAGAAATGAGAAGCAGTCTGCCAGAGGGGACGGCTCTCTTCCGGTTCGGGCATCACAAGTTGTGCTTCTGCTTTCTGTTTTTCCTCTTTCAGGAAGATGAGATGCATGAGGAGACCGATGACGATGCTGAAGGTCACTGCTCCGACGACGCGGGCGATGCCTAGCTCGGGTCCGAGGATGCGTGCGGTCAGGATAATCGCTAAAATGTTAATGGCGGGGCCTGAGTAGAGAAAGGCGACGGCTGGTCCCAATCCGGCTCCTCGTTTATGAATGCTGGAAAATAGGGGCAGAATCGTGCAGGAACAGACGGCCAGGATTGTTCCCGAAACCGAGGCGACGGCGTAGGCCAGCCATTTTTTTGCTCTGGCTCCGAAATATTTGATGACAGACGCCTGGCTGACGAATACACTGATGACGCCAGCGATGAAGAAAGCCGGAACCAGACAGAGGAGGACGTGCTCGCGGGCGTACCATTTCGCAAGAGCCAGAGATTCGTGGATGGCCTGTTCGAACCGTACTTTACCGACAGGTAGGAAATAAGCCAAAAGAAATATAGCAGCTATCCAGAATAGTTTTTTATATTCGTTCTTCCAATTCATAGCAATGATTTCCTCCTGTGTTTTTCAAATCATAGGAGCCTTTTCACGACTATTCTACAAACCGCAAAGTTGGTTTCTGTCCGTAAAATTTAACTTTTCTTTATCCTGCGTGACAATCTGGTCGTCCGGAAGCCATTCGGAGAACAATGGCAGTAAATTGCGGATGAAGTTTTGTGTTCCATCCTTATTTAAGCAGTAGTTTACCCATCTGCCGTCCTTCTGATCGACGATGAAATCTGCGTCGCGTAGGATAGACAAGTGTTTCGAAACTGTTGAGCTTGCGAGACCCAGGACGTACGTTATCTCGCAGACGCACAACGGGTGGACTTCCAACATCTTCAGTATCCGAATTCGGTTCATGTCGGATAGGGCTTTGAAGGTTTTGACCAAGCGTCTCATTTTAATCTCCTGATTCATTTCGTCATTTGGCGAAATATAAATAGATGGATTATCAAAGTCAAGTTTTTTCGTGTTGATTTTTATTTAAGGAGATTCTATATTAATCTGGCTTTATCCAATTTTAAGAATCTTATCAAAGGAAGGTGTACTGATGAGAGGCGCTAAGCTTATCAAAATATTGTCGATTCTTCTTGGATTGAATTCGGTTTTATCGGCTCAAGAAGGTTTGATCGATGCGTTCCCTTTTGAAGAAAACGATCTTAAACTCGAACGCCTGGCCCAGCCGGGAACGCCGTTCGACAAGGTCGGACGGAAGTTTGCCGTTTTGGGTTATGAGAGCGGGTCGTTTGAAGCGTGGGCTTACCCGCTGAAGCTTTTTCGGAATTTTACGTTTTCGTTCTTCCTGGGCGGCTCGACCCGTGCAGTGGAAGGAAAGGACATCGTCCGCCGGGTGGAGGTGACGCCGGAGGTTACGACGCTGACGTTCACGTACCAATCGTTTACGGTCAAAGCCCATTACATCACGCCCATCGACGAGGCTGGTGCGTTCATCCTGTTGGACGTCGCATCGACGGAGCCGCTGTCCATCGTATGCAGCTTCCTGCCCGTGCTCCAGCCAATGTGGCCTGCGGGCATCGGAGGGCAATACGCCTACTGGAACAATGATCTGAAGGCGTACGTCATCTCGGAGCCGACGCGGACGAATCACGGAATCGTTGGGTCGCCCACTGCCGGCGGATTGTCGTACACACCCGCTCACATGTTATCCGATTCGCCCAACGAATTCAGGATCGAGATCGACGATCCAGCGAAAGTGAAGGGCAGATTCATCCCCATCGTGATGGCCGGAGGCAAAGGGAAGCGGGAAGAGATCGTTCAGATCTATCAAAACCTGTGCGCGGATCCTGCGTCGTATTATCGGAAATCTGCTGAGCATTACCGGAAACTGAGGGAAAGAACGCTG
>JBDRSZ010000143.1:0-8968 GCA_043824415.1 bacterium
ATAATCAAAATAATAAAAAAAATGATAAATCAATATTATTTCAAGGCAATTTCCGACCTTGGGGTCGTTTTAAAAGTGAGAAGTATGAAGTAGGCTTTCAATTTAAGAATATTGAAAGAATGCTTGATATTTTAAGATTGAGCATGTTTGATGAGATTATAAATGCGAATAAAAATTCAAATAAAAACACAGAATCGTGAATTAGGCTCAGAATTGATGGAAACGTCAGATTCATTTTCGTCTGGGACAAAAAATGAGCTTCCAGGTAATGCTACTTTATTAGCTTCTGGAATTATTGGAACAAAAATGTTTGGTGCTCCTTTAATCTTTGAATTAGATTTAATTATAAATCAAAATACTGACATTAATATTATTTCAGAATGGCTTTATTTACAATTACATAACCGATGTGAACAACTTCTTTTTAATAACTATGATGTCTCAATAACCAAGAATGATATTCATCAGGCTATTAGTAATTTGGTTTAGTAAATAAATATAAAGATAAGCACTGGCATAACAAAATTTTCCACCTGACTGCAAGGGCTATGTTTCAATCCGAATGTTTATATGCCCGCATCAAGTTCTTTAAAATTTGAACGTCAGGTGCGTCGCAACCTTGCAGCAGGTGAAAATTGCCGTTATGCCGTCATGATTTAATACTTAAATTAGGTCAATAAATGAGTCGAAAGAAAATGATGGAGTTTTTTGCAGAACATAAAATGTGGCTTCTTTTGGGTTCATTATTCTTGGCTTTTTTGCTGCTAGCATTCCAATATTTTTCCAACGTTGTATCTGAGTATCAATCAAAAAAAGATCAGGAAATGCTAAGGAATGAAAATAAGGTTCTTCAGCAAGAAGTTAGAAGATTATCTGAGCAAAACATTGAATTGTTAAAGCAGGTTGATGTAATAGGCAATAAGGCTGAGATGATAAAACAAATAGGCGTAAATCAGTTACTTGCGACATTTTACACTGAAGAATTAAACTCTGGGATTGGCAGCGTCAAATTAAGAATGTATTTAAAAACTGAACTTATATTAAATGATTTACGCCCAATCAAATTTGCATTTGAAATTATGACTATCGATGATGATAGGCTTTCAATTAGAAAATACGTTGAGGATAGAGAAGGCTCAAATATTTTGGATTATAATATAAGAGATGTTTCATTAACTGATGGTAAATGTTCCAATCCTTATCAATATGGGCAACTAATTAAAAAAGTTAAAGCTATTGAAATCCCCATTGTGTATCCAGAAAATATCGGCATGGTCAAAAATTTTCACGATGAAAAATTGTTCTTATATTTATCAGAAAACCTTTTGGATAAAATTTCTTATGTTGAATTAATTGTTAATGGCTGGGCAATTCTTCATGAAGAAATGAAAGATTCAACATGGGAAAAAGTTAAAATAAATGGGCTAGCATCTTGGGAAAAGTTTCAATTTAAAGATTTAGAATTATATAGAAGCTGGCTTGGCGATAGAAAGTCCTCCTATCATCCCGGCTGGAAGATTAACTTGTATAATAAAATACCAAAAGTGTACGAGTCATTAAAGTCTAGATGGTCTGATTTCTAATATGCATAACATGCGCGACGGGTGACCTGAACTGAGTCCGTAGGTTGGGTCCTCGACCCAACATAAAAATGGCGGATTACAGATCCGCTTTGCAAACTTGGACGTATCGCACAAACAATTCTAGTCCCGCAGAGACTCTGCCTCTGCGAAAACAGCCCACAAAAGAAAGCACCCTGGGCAGTGAAGCCCAGGGCGATTAAAGAACCATGTCAAACGCAGCATTTGATTCGCCGCGTCGTTGACCAACCATTCGTGCGATAAATAGAACTTGACAATAAGGAAATAAATTGTTAAAGTATGACGAATAGTCATACTTGGAGAAATGAAAATGTCAACCGCAAAAGTAGCCATTTCAATTGATGATCAACTATTAAGAAAAGTCGATCTTCTCGTGAGAGAAAAAGCATATCCAAATCGAAGTAACATCATTCAAGAGGCTGTTAAAGAAAAATTAATGAGAATAGATAAAAGCCGTCTTGAAAATGAATGTGCTAAACTTGATGTTCATTTTGAACGGTCAATGGCAGAAGAAGGACTTTCTCAGGAGATTGATTCATGGCCAGAATACTGAGAGGCGAAATATATTGGGCTGATTTAAATTCGACAATCGGACAAGAGCAAGCCGGATTTAGGCCTGTTCTCATCATCAGTAATCATATTTTCAATCAAAGATCGGGCACCGTAATCGCGTTAGCCATCACAAGTCAACCGCAAAAAGCAGGCTTCCCTCTTACCTATGAATTAAAAAATACAGAGCTTCCTAAAAAATCCTGGGTAAAAATGAGCCAAATCAGAACATTATCAACATTACGAATTAAAAACAAATTGGGTGAAATAAAACACGAAGAACTAAATCAGATCATCGATGGCTTGAATGAGATAATAAGCGAATGATATTAGTATGATGAATTCACAAACCACAGATGAACACAGAGCAATACACGGAAATTTAAAAACATAGTTAAATTGGTTTACGATTGTGTTTCAGATTTTTTCTTGTTAATTCTCTTCATTCTAATCTAATGTTTTTCTTTGTCTGTGCTGTTCTGTGTTTATCCGTGGTGAATAATTCAGGTTAGAATAATAAGCAGCATTTCTTTATCGGCTCCAGTCTACCTCCAGAAGCGCAAAATCAGTGGGCTTCATAGCCCATAAAAAGAAAGCACCTTGGGCAGCGAAGCCCAGGGCAATCAAAAAACTCCCGATAGGAAATTTAGGCCATGAAAATAAAGTATTATAAAGAAACCGATTCTCTTTATATTGATTTGTCGTCCAAACCAAGTAAAGAGAGTAAAGAAATATCTGAAGGTATCGTATTGGATTATGATGCTGATGGTAATCTTGTAGGTATTGACATTGATAATGCAAGTCGCAAAATCGATTTAAAGGAAATAATACTCAGTAAAATTCCAGCTGAAGTTGAAACAATAACCGCATAACAGCTGTCGAAATAGCGCATTAAGCGGACGGAACTTTTTGGATGCCGTGCAAGCCGTAAGCGAACATTTTCCGCCGCTCATGCAGGGATTCAAACCTCCGGAAGGTTTTTTCTATCTGGTTCCGAAACTGAGTTTCGGAACCAGTACTTGGTTTTTTCAAATCAAAACACTTCAACCGCACCGATGTAAATCTCATACCCGCCCTCAGCGAAACCGAAATCCATCCGAAGATTCATCTTCTCTACCGGATCGAACTGATACCGAAGGCCGAAGCCGAACGAAGATTTCAAGCGACCGATAGAAAAATCCCCCATCTCATGCGCGACATCCCCAACGCCTGCAAATCCCACGACGCCGATGCGCTTCCACACGGGCATCCGGTATTCCGCCTGGAAGACAGCCATGTGCCGATCTCGATAACGACCCAGGAAGTACCCGCGCATCCGATTCGATCCGCCGAAGAGAGACATCATATAAAATGGCGGATTGCCGAAAGTCATCTTCACGTACCCCTGGAACGCCAGAACATGGGATCCGAAAAACGGAACGTACCGCCTGAGATCGAAAGTGGCCCGCTGAAAATCGAAATCACTGCCCAGTTTCCGACCGAAATAACCGGCGGAGAAAAAATAGTATCCCCCTCTCGAAGACGAAAACACGTTATCCCTCGTATCCCAGTTGAGAATCAGGCTCGTGCCCGACACGATCCCTCCCGCACTGCCGGGAATGATCCCCTCGATCAAGCGTCCCCCTTCTTCGATCTTCATCAGCTTCGTACTCGAAAAATCGTATTGAACGCCCGCGTACAGTCCTCGCCCCAATCTTCTCAGAAACCGGAATAAGACGGAGGGCGTCCGGCTCGTGTAGCTCTCTTTATCGTCCACGGACGTCCGATTCCCCATACCGTAGAATCGGTCGGGATAGTCGATGTATCCTATCGTTGTATACAGATGATTCCGCTCTCCGCTCCAATATCGGTCGAATTCGACCTGGCTGATCATTTGCTTATTCTGAGTATAGATGAAAACAGGGATGAGTGTCGAAGGCCGTGAATCCATCGTGCTCCCCGCTGTCCGGAAAATATATTGTAACATTCCTCCGGCAGCGAATCGCGTCTCCGGCGTGTAGTACAGGATCGGATAGAAAAACCACCCGCTGAGCCTCTCCTGCAACGTGTCTTGCTTGGATTCCATTCCTGACAACGCCATCGGACAGGCCGAAAGAAAAACCGCCATCAAAAAAAGACAAAATAAAACCGCGCCGCTCTTTCGATTCTCATTTCTTGCCATGAACACTCCCTACCAATCTTATACAAAGGTATTTTATCAACGCTGCATGAAATAACATAAACATTCTCACTGAATTTTCAAAATAAAATCTCCTTGCATGTCACATCGAAAATCATTATCATTTCTCGTGTTCCCACTGAACATTGAATCCACAATATCCAAATTGAACCACTACGAAACCGAAGAGGCCGTATAATGAAACGTTTTCATATTTTCTGGATCATGACAACGCTTTCCATCGCCATGTTCTTAACACTGTGTTCTAAAAAAAAGACCGACGACAGGGAAACCATCTTCGATAGAGTTGTCCATCTTGAGACTGAATTACATATTGACATTCCCGATGTCTTCCGGAGGTGCGACCGGTTGGACCTGCAGAAACATCGTATCGATGTCGGAGATTGTGAGCTGTACGTTGAGGAAGAAGGCAAAGGAACGCCCCTCCTCCTCATCAACGGTGGACCGGGCGGAACGCACCACTACTTCCACCCCTGGTTCTCACGTGCAAAAGAGTATGCTCGCGTGATCTATTATGACCAGCGGGGCTGCGGACTGTCCGATTACAACCCCGGTCCAGATGGATATTCCGTCCAACAGGCAGTCGCCGACCTCGACGCCATCAGGAAGGCGCTGAATGTCGATAAATGGGTCGTCTTAGGGTATTCGTACGGAGGATTCCTCGCCCAATACTATACTATCAATCATCCAGAAAACATGGCCGGCCTGGTCCTCATGGGTGCATCCCCCGGGATGTGGATTGAAATGAATCCGTCCAGACAACAGGAATTCATCACCGATGAGGAAAGAGCCAAGAAGCGGGAAATCCGTGATCAACTGAGAAAACTGGCTGAAGAAAACCATTGGTCACCGGAAAAATTTATGGAGCTTCTTGTATATAACAACCATCTGAACGGCGATTGGAAGCGCCAAAACCTGTACCGGCCCACCCGCGACCAAATCGCCCAGATGGCTTTGTATGAATGGCGGCACGACACCAACTTTAACGGCATCATGAGTGGGAGCATGCAGAGAGTCGACCTGACTGGTGCGTTCGAGAAATGCCCTATCCCAACCCTTATCCTCGAAGGCCGATGGGACCTGACATGGAATACGGATAAGCCGAAAATACTCCACGACAACCATCCGGGGGCCAAGCTTGTCTATTTTGAGAAAGCCTCCCACGGGATATACGAGGAGGAGCCGGATCAATTCTTCAAAGTCCTGAAAAAATTCATAAAATCGCTGCCCGAGGTTGCTCCGGCAAAAATGGAGGAATACAAAATATCTCTCGCCGACTGGGATCGGAAGAAAAAGGCATCGCCCGAATATATTTTAAGGACATCCGGCTGGGGCCGTCGGTCTAATGAGAAACTCGCAGAAGCCTACACGCAGGAATGGTTCGAAGTTTTTAAAAAGCCGGTCGATTTCCTAAAAATCGGATTTGCCCTCTACGACGTGAAGCGATACGAGGAAGCGCTCCTCGTATTCCAAAAGATGGAAGAAATAGCGAAACAGGCGGAACACAAAGAATACGAAGCGTTGTCCCTCATCTGGCAGGGACACATGCTGGATCTTATGGGAAAACGAGAAGAAGCCATCGCTCAATATGGACAAGCCGCCGATATGAATATTTCAGATACATGGTCGCACGGCCAATATCGAATGCAATATGAAGTCAGCGCTTATGCCAAGAAACGGATGGAAGAATCCTTCACGCGAATCGAAAATCAGGATATGGACTGAAGTCTCCGTTGATCAGTATCCGAAAAAGTGGACTCCACCCGAGAGGTGGTGTCCACTTTTTTTGATAATACATTGCAACCTTTTTCGTCTTCGGGATGTCTTATATAGTGAAAGATAGCTGCAGGGAAAGAGGAAAAACCATGACACAAATCACAAGACACGAAGCGGAAAGCTTATTAATCTCGAAGAAAGTCGTTTCTTCGAACGTCGAACAGGATACAAAAGAGATGCGAATCTTCCTTACGCTGTCCGATGACAGCAACTTCCTCCTCAAATACGACCTTCAAGATCATGAAAAAAGCTATTTTCTTGTTTATTCGACGTGATGATTCCGCTCCATATAAATAGATGACGATCAGAATACGTTATTAGAATGATGAAAAAAATCCTGAGGCTGTATCAGCTTCAGGATTTTTTATATTCGGCTGACTCTCGACTGATTCTTACTCTATCGAATACACATTTAAAAATCACAACTCCTTCAACTTTGACTTTGCTAAATTCGCTTCCACCGAGTTCGGAAATCGAGCGATCACTCTATTCAGATACTCTCGGGCCCTTGCCGATTGATTCAATTGGATCTGGCAGTACCCCATCTTCAACAATGCTGCAGCCACTTTATCGCCGTTAGGGTAGTCGGTATCGACCTTTTGAAACTCAGCCAAGGCTTTCTCAAAAGCGCCGTCGGCATAGAAGATTTCGCCGATCCAATATTGGGCGTTGTCCGAATATTCCGTCTTGGGGAATACTTTCAGATACTCACGGAATCCACGAAGAGCCAGGTCGTAGTCTCCCCTCGTCAGGTCGAGATAGGCGGCATCGTACAGCGTCTTGGGTTCCAGATCGCCTTCCCCTGCCCGTTTTGAAACATCGACACCCGGAAGAAGCAGTGCTTCCAGCGAATCCGGTTTTGGCTTGCTCGATGCCTTATCTTCGACACGATGTATGAGCTTGGACATCCGGTCTCCCGTATCGTCTAACATACCTTGCAGATACTGCGTTTGATCTCGCAATGCCGTCATCTCCGATATCATATCGGCCTTCGTTCGGCGGGATTCCTCCTGAAGATCGACAAGGGATTTATTCAGGTCCCTGAGCAGTTCCATCATCTTTCGATTCTCGGATTGCAGCGCATCCAGCCGCAGTCGAACGTACAACATATCGTCCTTGAATTGCGTGATTTCCTTCCGCGAAGCACACCCAACCCAGAAAAGCGAAAACAGAGCGCAACTCAATACCCAGATCGTTTTACGACGCATTTTATCTCCTGCACAATGATTGAGTGATGGATCGATCATCTCTGCACGATGTTGAATGCCGCCCTTCGATTCTTTGCCCAGGCCTCCTCAGTATGTCCCCCATCAACGGGCCTCTCCTTCCCGTAACTGATCGTATAGACTCTGTCTGGATGGATGCCGTAGTTTGTCAGGTACACTTTCACGGAATTGGAACGACGTTCGCCCAAGACCAAATTATACTCGATCGTGCCGCGTTCGTCGCAATGTCCCTCGATCAATAATTTCACGCTGGGATAATTCTTCAAAAGTCGGGCATTTTCCGCCAAAATCTCTCGCGCTTCTGCGGTCAGGTCGTACTTGTCGAAATCGAAATACACACCCTCGAATGTAAGACTCTCGACGGACGGCGCCGCTTCTTTCACGGCACGCTCGGATTCACGCGGTTTCGTAACGGATTCAACCTTGGGTTGATCATCAGGCTGCACAAATTCGGTCGCGTCCTGATCCACCTTCGCCAACTCTTTTTGCCCGCCGCAGAACGAGATCAGACCGGCCATCGCCATAATCATCAGCAAAACGAATATCTTTCTCATTGTCATCCTCCTAATCAAACATTTGAAATTTTTAAGATCGATAAACACCAGATCAAACATAACGATTTTAAAAATAAACAATCGATTCCTCTCCCTTTGGGAGAGGTTAGGTGAGGGCTATACCAAATTTACAAAAATATTTTTATATTTATCCAAAGAACACCCTCTCTTTGGGGGTGTCCAAAAATAAAAACTTAAACGCAATGAACGCAAAGAGAGAGCCAAGTTCGAAAATATAAATTCAGAATTATTAGTGCGTTGCGTCCTTCGCGAAGACCTTTGCGATCCTTGCGGTTATAGCTCTTTTCTTACTTTTTAGACAGCCCCATCAATTGTCACGCTGAATTCAATGTCTAAGTGCACCACATTTCAAAATGACTTCAGTTGGTGTTTGGTAATTTAAGCATTTTCTGGGTCTGTTGTTCAATAAAAATTCGACGGCTTTGACTTGATCTATGGATACTTTTGAGAAATCTGTTTTCTTCGGAAAAAACCGGCGAATGAGGCCGTTGTGGTATTCAACAGTTCCTTTTTCCCAACTAGCATACGCATGGCAGAAATATGATTTTGTTCCAAGCTTTTCATTGACTTTTTCATGTCCAGCATTCTCTGAGCCATTGTCATATGTCAGTGAGCGTCTTAAATGTTTTGGAAAAGGTTTTAGATTGGCTACCAGAGTTAACCATACAGCATCTGCTGTCTTCCGTTGGAGTTTATCTAGGATCGTGTACCGGCTTTTACGTTCGATCTTCACGTCCAGACAAGCCTTACTTGCTCGGCTGATCAATGAATCCCTTTCCCAATGTCCTGCTTGTTTGCGTGTATCGACGAATTTAGGGCGTTCTTCAATGGACACTCTATTGGGAATATGAGAGTTACGATGCTTACGGCTGTGTCCCCTTTTCAAGCGTTTTCTGTGGTGTTTGGGCAATAGTGCGATCCAATCGCGTCGTTCTTTGTAAATAAACTGGTAAATGGCCTCATGACTGATGTTCTGTCCTGGATGACCGATCGGCAATCTTCCAGAAATCTGTTCCGGTGTCCAACCGAGGGAAAGGCCTGTCTCGACGTATTGACGAATAA
>JBDRSZ010000144.1:0-10024 GCA_043824415.1 bacterium
CTTTTTCTACAATTTGACTTGTCGAGAATATTTTTTGCAGAAGAAGAAGAAGAAGAAGAAGAAGAAGAAGAAGCCAGTATTGTCGTGTCGCTCCGCGACATCACCGAGCGAAAGCAGGCGGAGGAGCAGATAAAGGCGTCACTCAGGGAGAAAGAGATACTCCTAAATGAGATCCACCATCGGGTGAAGAACAACCTGCAAATCATCTGCAGTCTGCTGAATCTGCAGGTGAATAAAGTAAAAAGTAAACAGGTTCGCGATATCTTAGAGGAAAACAAAAACCGCATTCGATCGATGGCGCTCATACACGAAAAATTGTACCAATCGGATGATTTCGCAAGGATTGATCTGACCGAATATATAAGAAGTTTAACGACAGAGTTGTTCCACGCCTATCGAGTCGATTCCAATAGGGTGGAACTGAGAACAAACATCAAAGAAGTTACTCTCAGTCTGGATATGGCGGTTCCCTGCGGTTTGCTCATCAATGAATTGGTGACGAATGCGCTCAAGCACGCATTTCCCGCACCATCGGACAAGACTGATTTCAGGAGAGGCTGTATTGAAGTCAGTCTAAGTTCAAAGGACAATATATACACACTTCTTGTACGTGACGACGGCATCGGCTTGCCTGAAAATGTGGAATTGAGCAAGCCGATCACGCTGGGTATGCAGCTGATCCATGCGTTGACCGATCAATTGGATGCCACAGTGGAAGTCGACCGAAATAATGGGACGACTTTTCAATTTACATTTACGGAATCCCCGGATAAGAAACGGATTTGAGACGATGACGAGAAAAAAGATACTTGTCGTAGAAGGTGAAAAAATTCTTGCTATGGATAACGCAAGACGATTACGGAATATGGGATATGCGGTGAGCGCGGTCGCTGCATCCGGAGAAGAGGCCGTTGAAAGAGCCGAGAAGACAAAACCCGATTTAGTGTTGAAGGACTTTCGACTTAAAGAGATTTTAGGTGGAATCCCCTTTGGAAGTGGAGTCCTCCTGTAGAGTCCACCTGTCTAGAGGGGGGGTTGCGTTATGAATAAAAAGAAAAGCATCCTCATTGTCGAAGACGAATCGATCATCGCGGCAGATATGGAACGATGTGTTGAAGGTCTTGGCTATGCTGTCGCGAGCGTTGTCTCTTCGGGTAGAGAAGCGATACAGAAAGCGGAGGAACTCAGGCCTGACCTTGTCCTGATGGACATTGTGCTTCGGGGCGACATGGACGGAATCGAAGCCGCCGAAAAGATTCAGTCCCGGTTCAGTATC
Source organism: bacterium (assembly GCA_043824415.1). Taxonomy (GTDB): domain Bacteria; phylum Zhuqueibacterota; class QNDG01; order QNDG01; family DSAB01; genus JBDRSZ01. The sequence goes on from JBDRSZ010000144.1 coordinate 1,277, forward strand.
CCCGTCGTGTATGTGACTGCACACGTCGATGAGAAACGGATCAGGAATGCAAAGCGAACCGAACCTTTCGGCTATATTCTCAAACCGTTCGCCGATAAAGAATTGATGGTCACTGTCGAACTGGCTTTGTACAAGCATGAGATCGATCAGAAGTTAAAGGAGAGCGAAGCCAAATACCGCAGTCTGGTTGAGAACACCAGCGTGGGTATAACCGCCATCGATATCGCAGGTAATTTTGTTTTTGTCAACCAAAAAATGTGTGATATGATTGGTTACAAAGAAGAAGAAATGTTTGGCCGAAACTATGCTTCATTCCTCCACCCGGACGATACGAGTCGAATCTTGGAGATCTTCCAGCAGGCCGTTCAAAATCCAGGAAAAAGAACCGAACTGGAATACCGGGTCGTTCATAAAGACGGGCACGCTATTCATTGCTATTCCGTGCCCACAGTCTTTATGAAAAAAGGCAAGATTGATGGTTTTAACGTCATTGTTATAAACATCACCGAGCGCAAATGGGCCGAAGCAGCGATGCTTAAAGAGCATACGTTTACCAATGCTATTCTCAACACTGCCGGAGCTCTCATCGTCGTCTACGACCGCGAGAAAGGAATCGTCCGATTCAACAAGGCCTGCATGCGCAAAACCGGCTATTCGTTCGAGGAGGTGAAGGGCAAGCGCAGCTGGGATTTATTGATCGTCCCCGGAGAAAAGAAGAAGGTGAAAGCGTATTTTAAAACGATGAGAGCCGGTATGCTGGTCAAAGAGAACGAGAACCACTGGCTTGCAAAGGACGGCAGTCAATTGCTGGTCGCATGGTCGAATACGGTTCTCCTCGATGCAGAAGATAACGTCGAGCATATCATCTCTATCGGCATCGACATCACCGAGCGCAAACGTGCGGAAGAAGAGAATGTCAGACATCGAACCGAGCTTCGCAATTTGACGAATCAATTGATAAGGACTCAGGAAGCCGAGCGAAAGAAACTCTCCAGGGAGCTTCACGACGAGATGGGCCAGGCCCTCACGGCGGTCAAGATCAATCTATCCATGTTCCAGAAACAGCTCGGGACGGATGTCCCGGAAGACATCGGAGAGAGGCTGAAAGAGACGGACACCCTCGTCGATACTCTGTTGGATCAGACCCATGAACTGGCCCTCGACCTCCATCCTTCCATATTGGACGATCTCGGTCTCGTTCCCACCTTGAGATGGTATTCGGAACGGTTTGCTCATCGATCCGACATCAAGGTTAAATTTGAAACGGACGATATCGAAGGGAGACTCGATCCTGAGATAGAAACCGTCTTATACCGTACGGCACAGGAGACCTTGACCAACATCGCAAAGCATGCGGAAGCCCGGCATGTGAAGATTCGTCTCAGGAAAAGGAAATCATCCGTTGAGTTGACGGTGAAGGATGATGGAAAGGGGTTTGATTTGGAGAAAGTCACTCTTCACGAAGAAAAGAAGCACAGAGTGGGTCTTTTAGGAATGCGGGAGAGGGTGGCCTCTGTGGGGGGTATTTTTCGGATAGAGACAAATCCCGGGCGTGGGACAAAGCTGTTGATTCAAATTCCGCTTGGAGAACGCACATGAAAAAAATTAGAGTGCTGGTGGCAGACGATCATACCATCGTCCGAAAAGGTCTGTGCGCCCTTCTGAACAGTGAACCCAATATCGAAGTCGTTGGGGAGGCGGAGGACGGTAGAGAGGCCGTTGAAAGAATTGGCAAGATAAAGCCTGATGTCGTATTGATGGATATCAGTATGCCCTCCCTCAACGGGTTTGAGGCGACTCGCCAGATTAGGAAAGGGCATCCCGGCATAAGAATCTTGGTTCTAACGATGCACACCAACGAAGAATACATTTTCGAGATTCTGCAAGCCGGAGCCTCCGGGTACGTTCTTAAAAAATCGGCGCCGTCGGATTTGGTTTCCGCCATCAATGCGGTGTATCAGGGCAGCGCATTCCTCAGCCCTCCGGTAGCCGAGAAGGTCATTGAGAGACTGAAAGGGATGACGGTTGACAATGAAACGAAAAAGGTGAAGTTGACCGAACGCGAGCGCGAAGTACTGCAGCTGATCGCGGAGGGCTGCACGAACAAAGAGATCGCCAAAAGGCTTTTTATCAGCGTGAAAACCGTTGAGAGCCACAGAACCCATTTGATGGAAAAACTCGACATTCATCATGCGTCGGGGCTGACAAAGTACGCGATACAGAAAAGGATCATCCAGCCGGATGGATGTTAATCCCGCCAAAGGCGGGCAAGGGTTTAATTCCCCGCTCATTGGATGTTCAATGTTTTTGTTTTTGATACTCCGCTGCTTGCGGCGGGGCAATTCATTTGGATCGTCTTTCACCAGGTGGACTCCACTTTCAAAGTGGAGTCCACCTGGGCATTGAATCATTCATAGAATCGAAAGGACCCTAAAAAATAGGGTCTTTTTTTTACAAAAGTGAGGTATTCATCCTATAGGAAAAGTCGGTCGGCTTTCATAACATTTAATCCCGCCAAAGGCGGGCAAGGGTTTGATTCCCCGCTCATTGGATGTTCAATGTTTTTGTTTTTGATACCCCGCTGCTTGCGGCGGGGTAGTTCATTGAGATTCCTAACGCCTTCCTATTCATAGGTGTAACGCTGTTTTGTACGAAAAAGAAAAAAGTACTGATCGTAGATAACGACTCGAGGTTTCGTGAGTTGGTTAAACAATTATTGGCTGATGAATCCCATATAGAAATCGTCGGAGAGGCAGCGGGAGGACGGGAGGGGTTGATCAAGGCCGAAGAACTCCGGCCCGATCTTGTTCTGATGGATATCGGCATGCCCGATATGAACGGGATCACCGTGACCGATATGATTACAGCCCGGATGCCGGATGTCAAGGTCATCGTCCTGACTGTTTTTGACGTAGAAGAATATCGAGAAGCAGCTAAAGCCAGCGGCGCGTATGGTTATATCGTTAAGAAAAATTTGGTTCGGGAGCTCGTCCCGGCCATCCGAAGTCTTTTTTAGAGATGGACTCCACTTTTAAAGTGGAGTCCATCTGTGCCATGTTAAAAAGACAAAAAAACAACTCAAGAAAGAGTTGAGCGAACTTCGTCGACCAAGCTCTTCTGCGCATTTTTGGTAATGATACGGTCGATGAGTTTACCCGAGTTCCGTTGATCGACCATATCGCGCCGAGGTCACGCGAATATGTCGCTACCCGAATGACAAAAGTTGCCCAAGGGGAACTGGTTCCGCCTGAGTTTGAGTATGACATCCTCAAGATACCGTTGGTACCACCCGTCAGCTACGAGCTGCTTCAGTTGTTCGTTCTCTTTCTTCAGCTCAGTGACTTCTTCGTTGCCAGCTCCTCGGACAGTATCGCCCAGAAGTCGCTTTTTTCCGGCTTCCAGAAAATCCTTGTTCCATCGGTAATACAGATTGGGGTTGATCCCTCTTCTTTACGGCAAATTGTTGCGATGCTCTCTTTGCCCCGCATCCCCTCAAGAACAATCCTGATCTTCTCTTCGGCTGAATATTTCTTTCTCGTCTTACTCCTGATCTCTCTTACGACAGATTCAGTAGTGCTTCTCCTTCCCATACCGACTCATTTCTGTTTCTGTCAAAGTAACAAAAAGTGTCTCTTAATTTAGACCAAATCAGTTCAAAATGTTCTGAGAAGCATCTTTGGTATGTTTTTTGTAATTAATAAATGACTACACTCTAAAAAGTTGTCCATCAGCCGGATAATTCAAAGGCATATTTTTGTATAGTGGTGATCATGTTCCTGTAAAATTGAAATCAATTTAAAAATGGGAGTGAGTGGTGATGAATAAGCAATCCAATATAGAGGTTCCATCCTATAAAAAATCACTAGCGCTTCAATCCGATTGGTCGGAGATAAGAGGGAGGAAGGATGTTGGGGCGTTGAGAAGTATGACTGGGATGTGGAGTCTTGAGGATTGGCTCGTTCAATCGGATAAGCTGGCCTCATTGGGGCAGTTAGCCGCCGGTGTTGCACACGAATTAAGAAATCCTTTAGCGGTTATCAGTGCTTCTGCCCAATTTTGCTTACACAGGCTTGATGTGAATAATGAGCTGAAGGAACATTTTCAAACGATCTATCGTAACGTAGAAAACGCTAACCGACTGGTAACCAATCTGCTCAATTTTGCCAAACCTACAGAGTTGAATTTCAAATACCAGGATATCAATCAAATTCTTGGTGATACACTCCAATTATTGAGACCACAAGTAGATAAACCAAAACTGAAATTTGTTAAACAATTTAAAAGCGATTTACCAAGAGTCAGATGCGATGAAAAGTCTATACAGCAGGTATTTATGGACATTATTTTGAATGCCTTACAGGCTTCATCCGAGGGCGCTGTTATAACCCTGAAGAGTAGACGTGATTTAAAAAGCAAGATGGTAGTCGTTGATATCATGGATACCGGCGAAGGAATACCTGAGGAATATATCGATAGGATTTTCGACCCCTTCTTTACAACCAAAGATGGTGGTACAGGATTGGGTTTATCTATTTGCCAAAACATCATATCAGAACATAAAGGTAAATTATCAGTAGATAGTAAAAGAAATGAGGGAACAAAAGTCACCGTATCACTTCCGGTCGATCTCTAGCATTTTGCATCGGACGTCTTCAAAAACTTGACTCAAAATTTGCAGTTTGTAGGCGAAAAAGGTTTAGTGGAGTAACGGTTTTGGAAAAAATCCTCGTGGTCGATGATCAAAGAGACTTGCGTTGGATATTGTTCAAGATCCTTAAGGCTAAGGGCTATAAGGTTGCACAGGCAGAGAATGGGCCAAAAGCATTAAGCATTATCAAGACTTTTTCCCCTGATGTGGTGCTGCTGGATAATAAGATGCCGGGAGGAATGGACGGGATTGAAGTTCTTGAAAATATCCATGCTGTCGATCCCAATATTATAGTGATCATATTGACCGCTTATGGAGATATTAAAATGGCGGTAAGGGCTATGAAATTAGGAGCATACGATTTTATGACCAAACCTTTTGAAGATGATGAGTTGTTACTGACTTTAGGAAGGGCATTAGAGAAGCACCAATCGATTTGGGAGATTAAAGAACTCAGGGGAGGATTACACAGCTGTAAAAATTTAGAGGTATTGATGGGCACAAGTGAGCAGATTCAAAGGGTTTATCGTCAGATAGAAAGGGTGGCACCTACCGATCTTACAGTGCTGATTCAGGGGGAAACCGGAACTGGAAAGGAATTGGTGGCCAGAGCCCTTCATGAATTCAGTTTGCGTAAAGACGGCCCCTTTGTCGCCGTGGATTGTGGTGCTATCCCAGATACTTTGGTGGAGAGCGAACTGTTCGGTTATGAAAAGGGAGCCTACACCGATGCCCGTCAAAGAAAGCAAGGTCAGTTCGAATTAGCCAACCATGGTACAATATTTTTGGATGAGATCAGCAATCTGCCCTATTCTGCGCAAAGGAAACTTCTAAGAGTTATCGAAGAAAGAAAATTACGACGGTTAGGGGCCCAGGAAACCATCTGTGTGGATGTCAGAATTGTTGCTGCCTCCAATTCATTACTTGAAAAATGTATTGAAAAAGGGGAATTTAGAAGAGATCTCTACTACCGGCTGAATAAATTTCCAATCACTTTGCCGACCTTGCGTAATAGAAAGGAGGATATTCCTTTCTTGGCGGAGAAGTTTCTCCAAGAGGCCGGCAAGGAACTTAAAAAAAAGACGAAAGGACTTTCCAAAGAGGCGATAAAAAGCCTGCTTCTTTATAACTGGAAAGGCAATGTGCGCGAGCTTAAGAATATCATCCACAGGGCTGTCTTGCTGGCTGATGGGTTCATCGAACCCTGCCATTTGATCTTTTATGATAAGGAGATACAGCCTCCTGGTTTTGAAAATGAAATGAGTCTTGAAGAAGTACCATTGAAAGAGATTATCAAACGAGTCAAGGTACAGGTGGAGAAAAAAGCCATAGAAAATGCACTGAAAAAGGTTAAAGGTAATAAGAGTCAGGCCGCAAAGATTTTGGATGTTGATTATAAAACTCTGCACACAAAAATTAAGAATTATGGAATTGAAGCCATGGATTTTAGACCATAATTGTGGAATGACCACCATACTGATACTCCTCGCATCATTCTAAATATCCCACCTTCGTATCGAACTTATATTATTATCCAACCTAAATTATTCATAGCTACGAAGACACTAAGTCACTAAAAATTCAAAACATAAGAGTGATTAGCGATTCAAACTGAATAATCTTTAAGCTAAGGTTAATATTAATTTGGTATGGAAGTTGTAAAATTATGATAGAAATCATTCGATTTGTATACACCCTGCATGACTGGTTAGCCATTTGAAGTATTGAATGCCTTTGCAATCGAGATAATGAAATGTCAGATAAAAAGAATATCTTAGTAATCGAAGACAATGAGGAGATGTGTTGGGAACTTGAAAATATTTTCGAAAATGAGGGCTATAATGTATGGACGGTAACTACAGGAGAAGAAGCACTCAAAAAAATAGAGGAAAATGATATCGACCTCATTATTATGGATTACAAGCTGCCGGACATGTCCGGGGAAAGGATCCTCAAATTCTTACAAGCAGCGGACGTGAAAATAAATAAGATCGTCATTTCTGCTTACGGGACATCCCAAATGAAGAGAAAAGTATTGGCGTTAGGAGCCACCACCTTTATAGATAAGCCCTTTAAAATTAGCGAGCTGACGAAAATAGCTCAGGCGTTATTAGAGAACCAGTGAAAGGATCACTCCCTAAGGGCTTTAATGGTTTGAGATTATATATATAGTTTACTCAAATTTTATAATTCTCTCTCACCGTTTAAGCAAGGCAAGTAAGATTGAGGTGAGAAGGAAAATACGCAACAGAAAGGAGGTGAACAAGAATGGCCGTAGAAAAAGCAATTGCATCATCGAGCCTGGTGGAGGTAATTGACAGGATTCTCGACAAGGGTATCGTCATCGATGCCTGGGTCAGGGTCTCCTTAGTGGGTATCGAGCTTCTGGCTATTGAAGCCAGAGTGGTCGTAGCCTCGGTCGAGACCTATCTGAAGTACGCCGAAGCGATCGGCTTGACCGCCACCGCCGCAGCTCCAGCTCGCTAGCGGTTGAGCTGGAAAGGAGAACCCATTTGCCAGGGTATCCTTAGGGAAGATTTTTCCAAAAGTGTACCTTGCCAATTGGATTTCCTCCTTCCTTAATGCATGCAAGCTACTGGAGATTTACGTTATAGATTTAAATTTCTCTTTTGAGGAATCTGACAAGATGGAAAGAGCCGAGAGTATGAGAAGCTTCATCCAGGAGATCATAGACTCCTATGAAACGCGGATAACAGCGGTGGGAATGCTCATCGATACTACCCATGAAATGTTGCAGAGATTTCGAGATAGAAGGGTTGAAATGAGCACTGAACTCAAGGAGAAACTGGCCAGTAGCGAATCTCTGCGGCACAGGGATTTTGACTGCATGATGCAGGGAGTCTGTCTTTCTCAGGAGGAAAGGGAAAAGCAGATCAAGCACACGCTGAAAGATTTTCTGCAAGAGAGAAGACAGATGGCGGTCCAATTGAAAATGTTGTTCGCAGACAGCAGAGACAAAAAGGTGAAGGAGGAAAAAGGCAGAATGGAAGATTTCAGAGCATTTTTTTCAGAGATCAAGGTCAGACATGATGCCAGAGAAAGGGAGGTCACCGAGATGCTCCAGGGCTTTCATCAGGAGCAGGAGAACTTGTCACGGGGACTGAAGGGGCTGATAGCAAAAGGGGAGTCTGTAAGAATCAAGGATGTGAAAGAAATGCTCAAAAGATTCCACCGAGAAGATAGTGAATGGCAAAAATGTTTTGTCTCGCCCTCTAAACGAAACTATGAAAAAAAAGGGAAATCAGAAAAGTTATACGAGCCTTTAACCAAAAGGAGAAAATACAAATGTCGAACACTAATGCAATGAGAAACGTCTGCGAGGATATCAAATCCTCCCATGACGCCCGTATCCAATCCATTCAGGATGTAAAGAAGGACACGGTAGATACTTTAAAGGGATTCCACAGTGCTCATCAACAGATGAGCAAAGACATTCACAAAGACCTGGATCAACATTTTTATGATCTTAGAGCAGGTGTCGCCGGCATGATGACGGACATACGTGCATACCATCAAGAGATGCGCACGGCTCTTAATGCAAATCTGGCTCAGAATGAATTAACGCGACTGGACAGCTTCAAAACTCTTTTTGCTTCTATTCAGACCCAGCAGAAGGAAAGGGAAGATCAGGTAGCGACAATGTTGAAGGAGATGCACGACTCCCACCAAGAAATGAGTACAGAATTAAAGAACTTCTTGGCTATGGGTGAATCCAAGAGAAAAGAGGATTTTGATGCGCTGATTTCTGATATCCAAAAGAATCAGGACGAGAGGGTAAAGGAAATCAACGCCATGCTGGATGCCTTTAAATCCGATCGCGAAGGCATGGCCAAAGAATGGCGAAAAATGACAGCGAATCTAGCCTCCCGAAGAAGTAGAAAAGAGAAGCCAGAGCCACAGATAGAGATGAGTGAAGAAGCTGGAGGATATTAAAGAGGAGCATGAAAAGCAAACTTAAAATTTTGGGAGGCTGGGATGAGCGTTGAAAAGGCGACTCAGGCTGTATGGTGCTTCTCAGAGAGAATCTTCATTTTATAAGGATAGACCATGGCTTCAAAAACCAAGCATGGGGGGACAGA
>JBDRSZ010000145.1:0-2277 GCA_043824415.1 bacterium
GTCCCATTGAAAGACTGAGCAGGGCATTGACGAATGAAAGATAAAATATTTTTAGACTGCCTTTAAACGCTCGACAGCCCGCACATCCATCCCGTCTATATTAAAGCGCAAAGCCTGACGAATTGATGGAATCGATACTACGAAGCGTTTTTCATGTCTGATCTCTTCCAACGTACCCTGAAATCCTGTCAAAGGCCCCCTGATGATCTCCACGGCATCTCCGACGGAAACAGCCGGACAGGATTCCGCAGACGGCACTTCCGACAGAATCCGACGGATGTTATCGATCTCTTCGTCCCGCACGACCGCAGGCTGGCCGTTAAAATGGACGATCCTCACCGACCCGTACGTTTGAACTGCCTGGTATCTTTTCATCGCATCTGCATGGATGAATACATAACATCCGAAAAGTGGTTCTTCGACCCACTTCTTTCGGTCACTCCATCGGCGAAGCACTTTCCGCATGGGGAGATACGAATCGATTCCCTTGTCGCTCAACTGACGCTCCACCTTCTTCTCATGCCGGGATCGTGTATACAGAGCGTACCAGCAAAAATGAGAATCATCGGTTATTTTTTGTTCATCTATCACGGAAGAATTTCTCTCTCCTCTCCTTCCCTCTCCTCCGTATATCAATAGAAAATCACCTCTATTGATTTGGAACATATCGCATAGATAACAATATACAAAAAAATCATCTTACAATCAATACAGTCTCGATCAGAAATAGCAATAAAAAACCTTATCTCCGTGCCACGAGCCACACACCCGAAATGATCAACAGAAAACCGACCACCTGATAAGGTCGAATCGCCTCTTTCAGAAAAAAATAGGATGCGATCACCACGATGACCAATCCCAGGCTGACCATCAACGGATAGGCCACACTCAAATTCAGTCTTGTGAGCACGACGCCGTAAGCGCCCAGGGCCAGAATAAAAGACAGAATCCCCATGATGATAAAGGGTTGCACGGCTGCTCTTCGCAGCATATGAACCCATCCGTCCGTCCTGCCGACTCTGAGCATGCCGACCTTCATTAAAATATTCGCCGTCGCATTGAGGACGATGGCGATAACGAGCACAATCACACTCCGAGACACGGAATTCATCTCCTTAAGTTGAAACGTAACTTGTGCGATTCCTTCCTTTTCATTTCATGTTTTCACAGGATAAAAATGTGCCATGGGGAAGAGTGAATTGCCTTTTTGCTGCCATCGTCAGTGGTTATCTGAACGACGATCCCAAAGGGGTAGGCTTGATCCCGCAACGCGGGATAGCACGGGATGGGTTGTTGAGTCTTAACCGTACAACCACCAATGAACAATACGGCTTCATCGGCTTGCAAAAAGGCGATTTCTTTTGGTACTTTTCTTTCTAAAAGAAAAGTACATCCCTTCGAATACCTAATGTCATAGCTTAAAAAAGCAAAAATACTACTATACCCATTTAAAGTCCATTTCATATACATTTTACTGAAATACGCAAAAGTCCTTTTGAAAATAAATATCTAAGCTATGCCCGATAAAGAATTACTCCGACCACTGCAAGATAAAGAACGATGTTGAGCATCATCGCCCCATCTTTGATAAAGATTTGCTCCGGACTTCCGCCCATGTTCTTCTGATGGACCAGATAGAGATACCTGAAAATTCCGTACAGCACGAATGGAAGCGTTAAGATCAAATTCCGCGTCCCGAATTTTTCCACAGTCTCCGCAGCCGTCGTGTACAGGGCATATGCCATCACGGTCGATGCGGTCACTACGGAAATCATCTGATCCAAAAGGTAAGGGCTGTATTCTTTTAAAATATGACGATGGCTCGTCGCATCCTCACCCAAAAGGATCAGTTCGTGCCTTCTCTTGTTTAAACCTAAAAACAATGCCAGGAATATCGTACAGACCAACAGCCATGAGGATATCGACACATCGATGACGACAGCGCCTGCAACGGCCCGCAGTACAAACCCGGACGCGATGACGATCACATCCAGTATGACGACTTTTTTTAAAAAGAAAGTATAGCTCAGCATAACGACAACATAGGCAGCAGCAATCCATCCAAAACGGGTGTTCAGGAAGACCAGGGCGAATCGCACAGCACTGATAAAACAACGGCAGACCATTCGCTTTTAGGCAAAGCCTACACCCGCCCCGTGGACGCCGTGGTGACAAGCCCGCCATATGAGGGCGGCGGCCACCATGAAGGGGCGGAGAACATCGGTAACATGCGGGGAGCAAAATACTGGGGCGAGCAAGGGATGACGGCGGTATATC
>JBDRSZ010000146.1:0-8383 GCA_043824415.1 bacterium
CTTGATCATCGTGTCGTTGATGCCGTCGAAAAAGGACAGCACGGGTCCGCTCTTTTTCTTGGGGATGAGCGCAAGTGCGACGCCGGCGAAGATGGCGAAAAAGATAATCTGGAGGATGATCCCCTGGCCCAGCCCTTCGAACAGATTGGTCGGAATGATGTTTAGGAGCGTATCTATGGGATTCGCCTGCCCAGCCAGACCTGAGACTCTGGCGCCGTCTGCGCTGAAGTTTTGGAGGAGCTGGTCGCGGACCGCGTCGGGAAGGCCGCTTCCCGGCTTCAGGGTGTTGGCCAGGATCAAACCGACAAAGATGGCAAAAGCCGTATACACCAAATAGTACACCAGGGTTTTCAGCCCGATGCGTCCCATCTTCTTTGGGTCCATGCTGGCCGTGCCGATGAGGAGCGACGCGAAGACGAGAGGAATGATGACCATTCGGATGAGACGGATGAATGCATCCCCGACGGGCTTCACTTCTGCCACGCTTGATTTGAATACGATGCCGGCGACAGCTCCGAGTACGAGTCCGATGAATATTTTATTGTAGATTTGGATTTTGATCAGCCGTTCACAGATAATGAATAGGGAGATGAAGAGAAAACACACACGGATGAGCTGAATGATGGATGGAGGTACGGGTCTGAATGTCTGGGCGGGAAAGGAATAGAGCAGGATAAAAGCCGCTGTTGCGATTATGAACAGGATGATTTGATTTCTCAAGCGTGCAGATTTGCCTTCCATGCGTGGTCTCCATACTCAGTGTGCCTGTTGAGGAAAAGGATCGATTTCATTATAGTAAATAAAATGAAAATAATCAAAGACTTTTTCTGGAACCTTACCGATGGATGTCCCATTTTTTATTTGACTCTTAAATACGGAAAGCGTATCTTGAGGGCGTTATGAATATCAACGATAGAATTCGAGAAGCGATGAGGGAACGCGATTCTCTCCTCTGTATCGGCCTGGACGTGGATCGGGGGAAGATTCCGAGTCACCTGCTGGGTACGAACGATCCGGTGTTCGCGTTCAACAAGCAGATCATCGATGCGACTGCCGATCTTGTTCTGGCGTACAAGCCAAACCTTGCGTTCTACGAGTCGATGGGCGCCGAAGGATGGGAGGTTCTCAAACGCACAGTTGCGTACATCCCGAAAAATGTCATCAAGATCGGGGATGCCAAACGGGGGGACATCGGATCGACGGCCCAAAAATATGCGGAGGGACTGTTTGCCCTTGGATTCGATATGGTGACTGTGAATCCGTATTTGGGTTGGGATTCAATCGCTCCCTTTGTGAAGGATGAGGGGAAAGGCGTTTTTATTCTCTGCCTGACATCCAATCCAAGCTCTCGGGATTTTCAATACATCGTATCCGAAGGAAGGACGCTCTTTCAGAGGATTGCTGAGACTGCTGTCCGGTGGAATAAGAAGGGCAATTGCGGACTTGTTGTCGGGGCGACGCATCCCGATGAGCTGGTAACGATTCGAGGGATCGCGCCGGACCTTCCGTTTCTTATTCCGGGTATCGGAGCACAGGGCGGCGATTTGGAGGCGTCCGTTTCGGCGGGGATGGACACTCGAGGCGAGATGGCCGTCATCAATTCGAGCCGAGGGATCATCTATGCGTCCCCGGGAAAAGATTTCGCGGAAGCCGCGCGACGGGAGGCGATGAAGCTTCGGGATGCGATCAACAGGATTCGGAAGAACAAGAAAATAACCACTGAATGACACGGAATAGATAAAATTTCAGATTGCGGATTTCGAATTTCGGATGTCGGATTTGATATGGAGGGTACTGTATGGTTTTAAAGCAGGATGAAATCCTCGCCATTTTTAAAGAGACGGGTGCTCTTTTGGAAGGGCATTTTATTCTGACTTCCGGGCTGCACAGCGGGAGGTATTTTCAATGCGCCAAGGTGTTTCAGTATCCGTGGCACGCGGAAAGCCTGTGCAGGGGCATCGCGGATCGCTTTCGGGATGAGAAAATTGATCTTGTTATCTCACCGGCAGTGGGCGGGATCGTCGTCGGCCAGGAAGTGGCCCGAATTCTGAATGTCCGCTCGATTTTTACGGAGAGGGTGGAGGGAAAAATGACGCTGCGCCGGGGATTTGAAGTTACTGAGGGTGAAAGGGTTTTGGTCGTGGAGGATGTGACGACGACGGGAGGGTCGGTGAAAGAGGTCGTGGGTACGGTGAAGGAAAGGGGAGTGGAGGTCGTTGCGGTGGCTGCGGTCGTGGATCGAAGTGGTGGGAAAGCAGAATTCGGTGTCCCCTATTTTTCGCTTTTTCAAATGGCTGTTCAGAATTTTCCGCCGGACGCATGCCCGATGTGCAAGTCCGGAGGAGTGGCGGTGAAGCCGGGAAGCCGGGGATTGAAATGAAGTCATGTAAAAATCAAAATGTAAAATGAAAAATGGAGGAATATTAAGAAATTTATTCGTTAGGGAATCAGTATAATTGTTTTATACACGTTAGGAATGATGATGGAATGTAAACAATATAAATTCAGCGGACATGCTATCCGGAGAATTTTTGAAAGAGAGTTAAATAAAGAATGGGTATTGTTCGTTGTTCAATCAGGAGAAATTATCGAGGACTATCCGGATGATGTTCCTTTCCCGAGTTATTTAATTTTGGGTTTTATTGAAAATACACCGTTACATGTTGTTTTAGCTTTGGATGAAGAAAGTAAGATATGCTATATTATTACCGTGTATATTCCCAACCAAAATATTTGGCAGAATGATTATAAAACCAGGAGGAGAGGATGAAATGCGTGATTTGTCGACATGGGGAATTGTATGCCGGTGAGACTACTGTCACTCTTCAAAGAGGTGGAACGACGATAATCTTTAAAGATGTACCGGCTGATATATGCAATAATTGTGGTGAGTATTTTGTATCTGAAAAAATCACCGAGCGGTTATTGAATCGGTCAGAATCGGCAGTTAAAAATGGTACGGAAGTTGAGATTCTGAAATTTGCCGCTTAATCTAATTTGACATGTCTATCGGACCTATAAATCATATGCTGTTTCTTAATCCACAAATCGTCGTCACGGTTGTTTTTTGTCTCGTATACCTCTACCTCATCTTTTTTAAACATCATCGGGGCATAGCGGTCTGGTGCGGGATCGTTCTGTTGAGCATCTTCTCGCTGTTTTTATCCGAGTCACTTTTTCGCCTTCGAGATATTCCTGGATTTGTGAATTGGAACGTCATTGGCATTTTTGCGGGGACGCTCGTTCTGGCTGAGATTTTCATTCACTCGAAGGTGCCTGTCCTGCTGTCGGATATCTTGGTGGATCGTTCCAAGAATGTAGGCATGGCCATCCTGTGGGTCTGTGCACTTTCGAGTTTCATATCCGCGTTCGTAGAGGATGTCACAACGACGGGCGGGTCAGTTAAAGAAGTAATCGACGCTGTGAGAAAGAGCGGAGGAGAAGTCATCGCTGTGGCGGCGGTCGTGGATCGGAGCGGCGGGAAGGCCGAGTTTGATGTTCCGTATTTTTCGCTTTTCCAGATGGCAGTGCAGAATTTTTCTCCGGACGCATGCCCGATGTGTGAGTCGGGCAGCGTGGCTGTGAAACCGGGAAGTCGCGGGTTGAATTGAAAAATGATTTCATTCAGTTAAAGAAAGTCATTGACATTTTGTTAGTTCTTATTATATTCTCAGTAATCATGTTTCACCGATACAGGACAAAAATAACAGTGGGAAAAAAGGAGGTGTACTAAATTGAAAAAGCTCATTTTTTTAACCGCACTCGTACTCTGTTTTTGCGTCTCGTTTATCAATCTTGGTGGGTGTGCCAAGAAGAAAACCGAAACAAAGACAGAAGAGGTGAAAGAAGCTCCAGGAGACACCACGCAAAGTGCTTTGGAGGATACCACTGTATCTAAAAAATAGCTAATGATCTGAAAGCCTGAATCTGATTGCATCTCAGCAAAAAGGAAGAACCAGTGTGTTTCTTCCTTTTTGTTAATATTTTTCGATTGATTTTTTCAAATATTTTACTAACAGTCGCACTTATTACTTGAACTTACGGAAGAATATTATTATGGTTACATTTCATATTTTTTATATTGCTCTTTCTTTGTTTCTATTATGGAAAGGTTCTGAATGGTTGGTTGAGAGTTCAGTTAAAATTGCTAATAGTCTCGGAGTTTCTCAGTTAATCATAGGACTCACAGTAGTAGCAGTTGGGACATCCGCGCCGGAATTCGTTGTGACGATTGGTGCTGCTATTAAGGGACAATCAAATATTTCGATTTCAAATGTGATAGGTTCGAATATATTCAATCTTGGCTTTATCCTTGGTGGTATAGCCATTGTGCGTTCTATTCAATCTTCAAAAGAATTGATTTGGCGCGATGGCATGGTTCTGATTTGTGCTACCATTGGAGTTCTTATTTTCCTTTGGGATCTTCAGTTTACCAGAATTGAGGGTTTGATATTACTCATAGGATTAGTCTGTTACAACTTATTTCTTATATTAAGAAAGAAAAAAATAGATGTCGAAGTCCATCTTTCAAGATTAAAACTTTTTGATGGCTTTATCCTAATATTCAGTATTGGACTGGTTATTCTAGGAGGTTATTTTTTAAGAGAGGGTGCGGTTGGAATTGCAAGGACTATCGGTATTTCGGAATGGGTTATTGGAGCAACCGTTGTTGCAGCGGGTACTTCTGCCCCGGAATTTGCAGCTTCATTAGTTGCGAGTTTAAAGGGACAGCATGGAATTTCCATTGGCAATATAATTGGCAGTTGTATTTATAATTATTTGGGTGTACTTGGTTTAGCCGGTTTACTTCGACCAATGCGTGTTTCAGTAAATGTCCAAAGCAGTATATTAATGTTGATTGGATTGGTTATACTGGTTCTCATCATGTTAAGGACGGGTAGAATGCTTTCCAGAAAAGAAGGAATTTTGCTTCTTGCGGTTAGTATAGTGATTTGGATAATTGAGTTTATATAACACAAATTCTGATGTGAATTTCTGAGTAAAATTTTTATAAGAACAAATCTGTTTTAATAAGCTCATGTGTTTGAAAATACATTAGAATCAAATTTCTTCGAATCTATGGGAATGACCACATTTAACTTTTTTATGTACTGTTCGGTTTTTTGTTTTATTTTCTCAATTTTGATTTTCTCGTAATTGTTTGTATTTGACAGTAAGCTTGTTACTTATGAGAAAGGCCGAAAACATCGTTTCGGTGGGTATTCTTCGACGGAAGGGGCACCCGATCCGCTTCATGGAGTTTGTGCGGATCGGATTGCCGTTCACATTGGCGGCGACTGTGGTGAGTTCTTTCTTTGTATGGTGGATTTGGGGCTGAGTGAAGGCTTCTTGTCCTGATCTTTTCTATTATAGTATATGGACTTCACCCATTTTATCCTTCTTTCTTACAATCAATTTTTTTTATCTGCTGTATGAGATTCTTCAGCTCTTTATTTGAGAGCGCTTTCTCTTCTTTGGTGATTCTGCAAATGAGGATGTCCCATCCGGTTCGTTCCAGACGGCTGAGGGTGACTTCGTACGGTTCGAGTATTTCCAAGATATTTTGGAGTAAATGTTGATGCGGATAGGCGATGCACACAAGGTGAGCTGTGATGAGTCGGGTGCCCTCCTTGGACTGGGTTTCAATGGGACGGCTGAGTATTTGAAGGATTTTTTCCTCTTCATCGATGGTTTTTATCATACTCAGGGCGATGCGGATATGGGCGATGATTTCGTGCTCGGAGGCGCCGACGCGGTAAAAATCTTCGATGCTGTAGTAGAGTTCCCGCACTAAATTTTTGTGGATTCCTTTCAACCGGCGGCGGATGGATTTGAGTTTTGTGGTATCGATCGTCCGCATTCCCTCGTCGAAATCTCGGAATTCGCCGAGCGCCGTGTAGACTTTTTCTTTTATCGTCTGATAGATGGTTTCCGTGTTCTCGATGTCGGCAGTGCTTACACGCAGGTCGATGATGAACACTTCGGTGGTTCCGAATGCTTTGGGCGGTTTCACACGGAGGATGTGAATGCCGGGTACGGCTTCAAGCTGGTTGACTGTGGAGTTCACAAGTTTCGATTTTGTTGTCGAAGCCGCGCACACGACGACGATGACTTTAAAGTCTATGTGGAGATCGGTCATGTGTCCTGCACTGAGATAGACCTGGTTTTTACCCGTACTTTGGGCTTCTTTGATGAGAAGGGGGATGATGGCCCTTGCGTACTGTTCGAATCCGCCGATGGTTTCGATCCACTGGGCGCGGTCGCGGTGTTTGTTCAGGACCATCGTGGAGAATGCTTTTCTGAGTCGTATCTGTTCGAGCTCGCTCAGCGCATGGCTGGATGAATTGACGAATTCAATCCGAAAGAGTGAAATCCCATGTTCGGTGGTGAATTCCCTGTTGTGCATCAATCGAAAGTTGGGGATGGTGAGTTCGATGGTTTTCAGACAGTCTTCTAAATTCAACAAGTGGGCGGGACCGGCCACGGTGACGCCCGTGAACGTTCCCTCTTTCACCGTCGTGAAGTTGGAGATGTCCAACTGGATGGTACTGCCCGACTTTTGGAATTCCTTGATGAAGGTGTGATTTCGTATGATCTGTCCGGCGATGTCTTCGATTTTTCTGTTTTCGATGTAGTCCCTGGACCGGGCAGCGAAATATTTGACGGCCTCACCGTTCAAGCCGATAATCTCTTCTAAATCTTTTCTGGTGTAGATTTGTTCGATGTGCATGATGACCTGACTGTAGATTTCCAGTTTCCGAATTTCCTCGGACATCAAGAATGTCTTGGCGCGGGTTCCGACGGCCGCCTGGTGTATTTTAGCGAGGATGGTTTCTTTTTGACTTGCGAGTTCATCGTACGTTTTTTCTGTGTCCGTCTGGACCCCGATGAGGACGATGCCGAGGTTCTCGCTCCGGCGGTTCATGGATATCCCCTTGATGAAGTAGATGTTCCATCCCATTTCGTGGATGACGCCGGCACAGGAGTCGAAGAGACCCGGCCAGTCCACACTCAGAATGCCGAATGTGGTTACGCAGACTCCTCCTTTGATGCGACATGCTTCGGAGGTGACTGTGAGAATTTTCTCGTCTCTTCTGGATTCCCATTCTTTGAGAAGTTTGATGATGAGTGCGCGCTGTTCGCTATTGGGAAAGTATTGCTGCGCGAGCTGTATGTCATCGATAAATTTATGGATATCTTCCTGCGTGAGCTGAAGGTTGTATTTGGTGAGGGCTTGCTGTATTTCTGTGAGTTGTGATTTCATGATTCACTGCATCCGATTTACTCGCTATTGTATTAAGATTAAAATAAGAAAAAAAAAGTAGGAGTTCAATAAAAAAATTTATCGCTCTGTTGTTCTGTTGACTTGGCAAGCTTCATTTATTACATTGATGGCGTATATTATTGTAGACCTTTTTATAGGAGCATGGGATTTTGTAATCATGAGAATGAACTTTTACTTCGCTTCTACGGTTTCATTCAAATCTGAAATTGAGTAAAAGGTACTTTCGACTTCAAATTGACTATGACACCTTATAAGTATGACAAATCCTATAAGCTTGCACTCGGCGAGAATTCCTGGTTGAGAAAAAAGAATATGCAGAGGAGGTTGAAGGGCATATTCAGGGAGCTGAATGCGTGGAATGGTTTGAAAGTGCTGGATGTCGGGTGTTCGGGGGGAATGCTCCTTCACTTACTGTCCAATCATTGTCTGGAGGTCTTCGGACTCGATATCAATGACTCGGTTCTCAGGGCTACTGATTTTGGGGAAGATTTCATTTGCGGCAATGCGATGAGGATGCCGTTGAAGGACGAATCTTTCGATGTGATCATTTGTTCGCATCTCTTGGAACATCTGCCGTCTTTCGATGCGTGCATTCAAGAGATGCAAAGGATTTCAAGAATTGGTGCAAGGATATTTATTCTGTATCCCATAGAAATATTTCGAGGCGCGACCTGCATACCCGATGTTCTCATTCACGGTCAGAGATTGAGCTTAATACGCAAGATTCACTTACACAAACTGTCTCTGAAAAAATTGAGACGCAGCACCGAAGGGATCAAATTAAGCATTGTGAAACACAAATTGATATTTGCTCTGCAGCCGATGTTCATGGCAGTCCTCACGAAAGAGGCTTGAATTTGTAGGTGGATTTCTGCTGAAAAATTGCGGGATTGCATGAATTTTTCTTTGTCTTTTTCACATGATTGGCTAATGACAAATATCAAAAACCAAATGCCAAATCAAGCTCAAAAACCAAATGTCAAAAAGAAATATGACTTGGAGGAGAGGACTGCAATAAAATGCAATCAATTATTCTCTCGTCGGCCAAATTGTAAGATCAGGTATAAGTGCAAGAAAGGATGAAAAGAAAAAAAGTAC
>JBDRSZ010000147.1:0-3455 GCA_043824415.1 bacterium
CTTCGCAATCAGGTAATTCGTGTTGATGCCCTGCGAAGGGAGGCCGTATCGTTTCGGATCTTTGATGTCGAGGACGTGTTTCTTTTCGCCCTGAATTCCCCGACCATACTTGTACCTCAGATTCGTCGAAGTCTCTTTATCCGCACAGACCGTGGACCCCCGCATCGCACGAATAGCTCCGTGATCCGACGTCAGAACGACTCGAACGCCAGACCGCGAAGCAGATTTGAGAATCTGAAGAAGGGGGGAGTGTTTAAACCATGTCCGGGTCAATGAACGATAGGCCGATTCATCAGGAACGATCTCTCGAAGAATCTGGGATTCACTTCTCCGGTGGGCCAAGAAGTCCACGAAATTGAACACCATCGAAACCAAGGGTGACGTAAAATACGATTCTGCCTGCTTGGCCGTTTGTTTCGCCTCATCCGGACCTAACAGTTTCACATATTTGGGTTCCGTCTTGAGCGCGATGCCCGCACGCTTCAATTGATCCTGCATGAGTTGAGGCTCGTACCGATTTCGGCTCGACTCGTCATCCTCCCCCTGCTTCCACAACTTCGGGTACTTGGCTTCGACATCCCTGGGGAAAAGTCCGGAAAAAATGCCGTTCCTGCTGTAAGGCGTCGCTGTCGGCAGGATGGAAAAATAGTGCTGACGCGCGACCGAAAAGGAATCATAGAGCATCGGTTCCATCGTCAGCCACTGATCCAGCCTGAGATTATCGACGATGATGAAGAGCACGCTTTCGCCCGCTTTGAGATACGGAAAAACAGCATTCTGCACAATATCCACGGATAAAATGGGTCGCTCCCGACTGTTGACCCATTCTTCGTAATGGTCCTCGATATACCGTCCGAATGCCTGATTGCACTCGCGCCGCTGGTCCTGAAGCGTCTGACGGAGGCCCAGATCTGCATGTCTATCCAAATCGAGTTCCCGCTCCGAGAGTTTCAGATGAATATCCACCCAGTCCTTCGGTTCCACAGGCCCGTCTAACAAAGCCGATATCTCACCGAATTCGTGCGTATACTCCCGCGTGATTTTTTCACAAGCGATTCTCTCCTTCTCCAAGATGCGCTTGCACGAAGAGAAGATTTGACTCGGATTGACGGGTTTTGTCAGATAATCTTCGATTTTTCCGCCCAAGGCCTCTTCCATCAAGTTTTCTTCCTCGCTCTTCGTGATCATGATCACCGGCAGTGAGGGGGATATCTCTTTCATCCTGGAAAGGGCTTGCAGGCCGTCCATCCCAGGCATCATCTCATCCAAAAGCACGATGTCAAATTGATTCTCCTTGATGAGCGAAAGCGCATCCTCTGCATTCGTCACGGGAGTAACGGTATATCCTCTCTCCTCTAAAAAGAGAATGTGGGATTTCAGATGATCGATTTCGTCATCCGCCCACAAGATTTTTCGTTTGACAGATTTCATGAAATCTTCAATGAACCAAACCAAGAAAAACTTAACAATTTTTCATCATATAGTCAATATAAAAAAACGGTTTGACTCTCTCCTTCATTTCTATTGCACTTTTCACAATCATGTTCTGACCTGTTTGATTCCCGTATTTCACTCCGTGGTTTATGAATGAATTTGTCCTTCAGAGTCAGATCGGTTGCGTCTTGAATTTAGATCCTTAAAAAACGGAGCTCATTTAGTTGACCACAAAACGACTTGACATTACACTATTTTTATCGTAAATTTTCAAGTTGAAAATAGTGAATGACGTATGAATATTCCTTTAAGGGAGGAGCAACCTGATGAAAAAAGTATGTATTTTCTTTACTGCTGTTGTTCTTTTGGGTTCCATCCTGTTCACAAATTGTCAACAGCCGGCCGTCACATCGGCAAAAATGCAAATCGAGCAGAAAAACTGGGATGCAGCTATCGAACAGGGAAAATTGGCCATTGAAAGAATGCCCAACGATACGGAAGCCTACTTTGTTCTGGGTCAAGCTTATGCCGGCAAAAAAATGTACCGCGAGATGAACGAAGCATACACCAAATGTCTCGAAATCTCTCCGGCACACTCGGCGGAAATCGAGCAGGATAGGCTCAAACATTGGATCAACCTTTTTAACTCCGGCACGGCTCTACTCAGGCAGGGACAATTCAGCGAAGCCATACCCAATTATCTCATCGCCGCCGAGTTAATCCCGGATAAAAAAGAAACATACCAGAATTTAGCTTACGCCTACGGTCAAACCGGCAATGATTCAGCGGCAATCGATGTGTACCGAAAGGCGATTGAAATAGCACCTGCCGACCTGGAGATCAAGAACTCCCTCGGTCTTCTCCTTTATCATGGCAAACAATACGATGAGGCCATTCGGGTGTTGAGCGAGGTTATAGAAAAAGCCACTCCTCAGGATAAAATCTACAACGATGCGCTCTACAACCTGGCCTACTCCTATGATTTAAAAGGAGATTCTAAAAAGGCGATTGAAACTTATGAGTCGGCTCTGAAAACCTCACCAAACGATAAAGACCTCATCTTTAACATGGGACGTTTGTACTTCATCCAGGAAAACTATGCAAAGGCCATCGAGAGCTTTAAAAAGATAATTGCGATAGATCCCGAAGATTTTGAAACAAATTACAACATCGGTCTTGGTTACATAGCCATTGCAGACAGTCTCTCAGCGGAAGCAAAAAACACAGACGAGAGAGGCAATTTCATCCTGCCTGAAAAAGAACGGAATCAGAGGGAACAACAGTCAAAAACGAACTTCGAGCTATCCATCCCATACCTTGAAAAAGCCACTCAAATTCAGCCCGATAATGCCAACCCCTGGATGTATCTCGGAAAAGCTTATATCCGTGTCGGTATGCTCGAGAAGGGTCAGGCGGCTTTTGAAAAAGCGGACTCGCTGAAAGGACAAGAATAGCGCTTCCCAATTCACGATAATATTTACCTTGGGCCGAGGAGTGATTCTCGGCCCGTTTTTTTTGTGATAAACGATCTCCCTTCTCGAATCGTATCAACAGATGAGAATCCCTTCCGGAGAGTGCCCTTGATCGATGAGGCCAAGATCATCGAAGAATGCTTGGCAGGGAATGTCGAGAGTTTCGGTCTGCTCGTAAAGTCGTACCAGGACGCCCTTCTCAGAACAGCCTATCGTTTCTTGCGCGACTGGGACGACGCCAAGGATGCGGTTCAGGAAGCTTTTATCAGAGCGTACCGTTATCTCTCGAGCTATCGCAGCGATCGACGCTTTTCCACCTGGCTCTTTAAGATTCTCGTCAACGTCTGTCTCGACCGGCTCAAATCAGCGGATAGACGATACTATAAAAATTTGGAGAGTCCCATCGAAGATAAAAACTGCTTCGATCCTCTCGACCGATTGGCTGAAAAAGAACTTGTTCATCGGGCTCTCCGGAAATTGTCCACAAAAAGGCGCCAAGCACTCATCTTTATGGATTTAGAAGGATTCTCCAGCGCTGAAGCGGCTGAA
>JBDRSZ010000148.1:0-5350 GCA_043824415.1 bacterium
AGCCCGAGTCGTCAATATCATGTTCCATCATCGAATGGGCGTGATGGGGCATTATTACAACGGGATGCTCGACATCTACTCCGACTTGACGCAGCAAATCGCTCATTTTGGCGGACATTTTGAAATTATTGAAGTGGACGAGTTGTCCTCAATTCGTCGTCAAGTAAATCAGAAAGAGATTCAGGAAAGGGTAGGGCTTTTCAGTGATGTCTTTGATATTCATCCGGACTGTCCGATGGAAGAGCTGCAGAGGGCGGCGAAAACATCCGTCGCATTGGATCGCTTGGTTCATATACACAACCTCGGCTCGATGGCCTATTATTACAGTGGCACCGGAAACCCGGAAAATGAGGACACCATCAGTTCAATCATTCTCGGGACTTCGTTGCTTACAGCCAACGGCGTCCCGGTGGCCGGCGAGTATGAAATAAAGAACGCCCAGGCCATGAAGATCATGGACTCCTTCGGGGTCGGCGGATCCTTCACAGAATTTTATGCTTGTGATTTCGACGATGATATCGTCCTCATGGGGCATGATGGACCAGGACATATTGCCATTGCAGAAGGCCGGACTAAAGTCAGGCCGCTGTCGGTGTATCATGGAAAGGTGGGAAAGGGATTGTCGGTCGAGATGTCGGTCAAACACGGGCCGGTGACGTTGCTTGCGGTAGTTCAGACCGTAGACGGCAGGCTGAGGCTGCTCGTGGCAGAGGGAGAATCCGTTCCAGGTCCGATCCTTGAAATCGGAAACACGAACAGCCGGTATCGTTTCCCTATCGGTGTTAGAGACTTCATCGAAAATTGGAGCAAAGAAAGTCCCGCGCATCATTGTGCGATAGGAGTGGGTCATATATTCGATAAAATTAAAAAGATGGGAGATTTATTGGGGATGGAAGTATTTCAAGTCTGCTGAGTACTATAAGGAGTCCTAAAATATGAATCCTGCTCTCGGTATTTTTTATCACGCTCTGGGTGGTTTTGCTTCGGGTAGTTTCTACATCCCGTTTAAAAGAGTCAGAAACTGGGCATGGGAGGTTTATTGGCTCGTCAACGGGTTGTTCGCTTGGATTCTCGCTCCATGGTTTATTGCATATCTGACCGTCCCTAATTTATCATCATTACTCAAACAGGTTCCATTTTCAGAGTTGATGTGGCCCACTCTTTTCGGAGTGCTCTGGGGTATCGGCGGATTAACGTTCGGTCTGACCATGCGATACCTCGGTATGTCGCTCGGATATGCCATGGCGCTGGGACTGACTGCCGCATTCGGCACACTGATACCCCCAATCTATTTGGGACAGTTTAGTCTCATTGTTTCGAGGACCTCTGGTTTCGTCACGCTGGGAGGCATATTGATCTGCCTCATCGGTATTGCAGTGATGGGAAGGGCAGGCATCTTAAAAGATAGGGAATTATCTGAAGAACAAAAAATGAAACAGATTAAAGAATTCAATTTAAAAAAGGGCATTTGGGTCGCCGTTCTGGCAGGTGTGATGAGCGCTTGCTTTGCTTTCGGCATTGCGGCAGGCAAACCCGTGGCCGAATTGGCGATTGACAAAGGAACCCCGAAACTTTTCAGCAACAATCCTGTCTTCATCTTTATTTTACTCGGAGGATTTACAACAAATTTCATTTGGTGTATGTATTTATCCATTAAAAACCGTACGATCGGAGATTATCTAAAGAAACAGGATACTCCAATCATAAACAATTATTTCTTTTCGGCATTGGCGGGCCTTACCTGGTATTTTCAGTTCATGTTCTACGGGATGGGCACAACAAAAATGGGCGCGTACGATTTTGCAAGTTGGAGCATTCACATGGCGTTTATCATCGCTTTCAGCAATATGTGGGGGCTCATCTTGAAAGAATGGAAAGGATCGAGTCGAGCCACGATCCGCACAATCTTCCTTGGCCTATTTATTCTAGTCATCTCAACAATCGTCATAGGTATTGGAAATTACATACAAACGTTTGAATGATCATTGAGGAGGGAACAACGATGAAACAATCCAATGCAGTCCTTTCATGTATTTTGATTCTCCTGGCTATTGTCCCCGCTTGCCAGAAGCAGGAGGTTCAGGATTCTTATACGAAAGTCCTGGAGGCGTTTCAGAATCCGCCGGCGGAGTTCCGGAGCGTACCTCTCTGGGTGTGGAACGACCGGGTCACAACGGCCCAGATCGAGGAGCAGCTCAAGGATTTTAAGGACAAAGGAATCGGCGGTGTTTTCATCCATCCACGCCCAGGACTGATCACCCCTTATCTGTCTGAAGAGTGGCTTTCACTCTGTCGTCATACCGTCAAAACAGCGAAGAACCTGGGAATGAAAGTCTGGATCTATGACGAGAATTCCTATCCATCCGGATTCGCAGGCGGACACGTTCCGGATCAGATGCATGATGCCGTGCGTAAATCGCTGGTCATGAAGAAGGTTTCCAATCTCCCTGAAACGTTTGAGAGCGATCCTTTTCTCGTTCTTCAGAAGATGGGTAAAGGATTCACAGATATCACAGAGTTAATCAAGACCAGGTCTTTCGCGACAGGCGAGTATTATCTCTTTGAATTCGGGGAGCAGGCCCCGTCTCCCTGGTACGGCGGTTTCACGTATGTGGACATCATGCGGAAAGACGTGACGCAAAAGTTTTTAGAAGTCACAATGGATGCCTACAAGCGTGTGATAGGCGAGGAATTCGGGAAAACCGTTCCAGGCGTGTTCCAGGACGAGGCGCATATCGCTCCTGCGGTTGGAGGCAAGTCGTTGAGTTACACGCCGGCTCTCTTTGAGATGTTCGAGAAAATATGGGGCTATGATTTGAAGCTTCACTTGCCCTCCCTCATCGAGGAGACGGGTGACTGGCGCAAAGTCCGATATGATTACTACGCCACCCTCAATCATCTTTTCATCGAAGGCTGGGCGAAGCCGTACTCCGAATACTGCGCTGCGAACAACCTTCATTTTACGGGGCACTACTGGGAGCATGATTGGCCCCGGCCGCGCCTGGTGCAGGATAACATGGCCATGGCTGCTTACGCCCACATGCCCGGTATCGACATCCTGATGAATGTCTGGAGCACAAATCCTGACGCTCAGTTCGGAAATGCCCGTTCGGTGAAAGAAATCCGCAGTGTGGCCAATCAAATGGGGTACAAGCGAACGATGTCTGAGACATTTGGCGCCGGAGGATGGGACATGACCTTCTTCGACCAGAAGAGGATCGGCGACTGGGAGTATGTGCTTGGAGTGAATTTTCTAAACCAGCACCTTTCATACATCACGATTAAGGGAGCCCGCAAACGTGACCATCCGCTCTCTTTTTCCTACCATGAGCCATGGTGGCATGCCTACGGGATTCTCGGAAATTATTTTGCGCGACTATCCGTAGCGATGTCCCGGGGGGAACAGCAAAATTCCATTCTGGTGCTGGAGCCTACGACCTCGGCCTGGATGTACTATTCACCCATTCAAAGTGGTGGTCGTATGCAAGAGGTTGGCAAAGATTTCCAGAATTTCGTCCACGAATTGGAGTCGAGGCAGGTGGAGTATGATCTGGGGAGTGAATCCATTCTTCGGGATCATGGGAGTGTTTCCGGAGAGATGCTCGTTGTGGGTGAGCGGGTTTATTCACTCGTGGTGCTGCCCCCAGGGTTTGAGAATCTGAATAAGGAAACCCTTGCTCTTCTAGAGAATTATCTCCGTCACGGAGGAAGGATTCTGTCCTGTGTGGAACCCCCAAGGTTTGTGGGCGGTCTGGAATCCGAAGAGCCGGCGTTGATGGCGTCGACGTTTAAAGATAACTGGAAATCTGCTATTGATGATAACTGTTGGGAAATGCTCGGGACTCTATGTCCGCCGGCTCTGGAATTTTCAAATACGGATCGGATAGGGGGAATTCTCTTCCATCATCGACGTGTCCTCAAGGATGCGGAGCTTGTTTTCCTTGTGAATTCGAGCCCCGTGGAAGAGGCTTCTGGGCGTTTTACTTCGGTCGCAGAGGGCTCTACACCATACCGATCATGCGAGACATGGAATTCTTTCACGGGTGCAGTGGGGAGTTATCCTTCTCGGTATGAGAGTGGGAAGCTCATAGTGGATTTCAAAATACATGCTGGCGGAAGCCTGCTCCTATGTCTCCGGTCGAAAGATGCTGAAAGGTCAGCGGCCCAGGAAAAAACCGAGACTCAGATACAGGCCGAGGAAAGACTTTCGATCCGACCTTTGTCGCCCAATGTCCTCACTCTGGATTACTGCGATCTGACTCTGGCAGGAAAGACGGAAAGAGATCTCTATTTTTATGATGCTCAGCGGAAGACGTTTCAACACAACGGACTGGATCGGAATCCCTGGGACAGCGCGGTCCAATTCAAGACGAATATCATTGACAAGGATCATTTCGGTGATGATTCGGGATTTGAGGTGAATTACCGGTTCGAAGCGTCCGATGGAGTGAATCTGGAAAATCTGAATTGTGTCATCGAACGGCCGGACCTGTATCGAGTATACTGCAACGGAACGGAGATCAAGCCCGAAAAGGGCAAATGGTGGCTGGATAAGGTTTTCGCAGTCTTTAATATTGATAGACTGGCGAAGCATGGTAAAAACCAGATCACCCTAATAGCACAGCCCTTCACCATCCACACAGAGCTCGAAGCAGTGTATGTGCTCGGTGATTTCGATCTGGAGAACCGGGAAAAGGGCTTCCGTCTGGTACCGCCGAAAGACAAGAAACTCGGAAGCTGGAAGGCGCAGGGGATGCCGTTTTATGCGGGAGGCGTTGCCTATGAAAAAGAATTTCACATCCCGTCTATCGAAGAGGGGGGGAAACTGTATATTGTCCGGCTTGGGAAATGGTTCGGTGCCGTAGCCGAAGTTTTCATCAACGGTGAGAGTGCGGGTTTTATCGCATTCAATCCTCTCGAACTGGACGTCTCTGAAAAGTTGCGGGAAGGATCGAACCGCATCCGTGTCGTGGTTTATGGGACGCTTAAAAACACGCTCGGTCCCCATCACAACAATCCAGGACTCGGAACAGCGTGGCCCGGACACTTCCAGCGCGGTGCTGAGGGCGGCCGTCCTTCCGGATCGAAGTACTCTATCGTTGACTATGGCCTTTTCGAGGATTTTTCAGTTATACTTCGGAAATAAAGCCGTAGCATTGAAATTTGTCTGGTTGATAAAAAAAATCAACCACAGAGGTCGCAGAGGAGGATAGAAATTTTTTGTGGTCTCTGTGGTTCATTTTTGACTTTTTAACCACTCTTGTCCAAAATATGAAATTAAAATTTTCTGAACATGTTGAACATCAAAAGGTCATAGGTGGATTCCCGCTGAAAGATTGCGGGAATGACA
>JBDRSZ010000149.1:0-6748 GCA_043824415.1 bacterium
TTCGCTCACGGCTGCGGAAAAGGCCATGTTCGCCGGAATTTCGCTAGCGCCCGCTACATGCTGACCGTGTCAGCCATAAAAATCGACTGACATCAGAATTTTCAGCTCGGACTCCATCTGCAATCGATTGAGCAAATGTGCTACGTCCCGGGGTGTGCCGCCGTAGAGTACAAAACTGCCGATACCGTAATCTCTGGCGAGACGCACCCACTGTTTCAGTTTGGGATCATCCTCGGTAATGTAACCTCCGGCAATGTCCACACAGATAATCTGGCTGATTTTCTCTTCCAGCGTCAATGCTGCCAAAGTCTCATCGGCCCATTTCATGGCCTCATCCGAGGAAGCCATGGGTGGTGATTTATCCTTGCAAGCTACACAGAATACCATAATAAGTAGAATGGTTAAAAAAACAATTCTTCCGGATGAATGATTCATTCTCTCCTCCACTACATTTAAAAAATGTGCATAAATTGAACCGATTACAAGGTCATTTCTTCACCTGAAACGATGACTCGTTTCACATCAAGATTCCCCGCCTTCATTTCGACAAAAGGTTGGCCATTTTTCAAGCCGACCGTGCCGAAACCGCTTGCTGCAGCCAGGAATGATCGGAAGTTATTCCCCACATTCGAATCAATATATAATGTCTTTTCAACTGCATCATATCGGACACCGGTAAGCCCCTGAATCAAGCCATAACTGGACAGCGCACGGGCATACCAGTGACCGCATTCGTATTCATTAAAGGGATTACGAATGGTCCCATTATATCGATCCCTGCACACCCTCACGATATCCAGTCCTTTCTCGACCATCCCCTCGAACATGAGATGGGAGGCGACCTGATATTCAATGCCGGTCCATACTTCATTGCTGTAGACAAATGGTATAGAAAGAGCACCTCCCTTTGGCCACGTACAGAGCAGAAGGCCGCCATCCTTGCCAACAGCAAATGCCGGCCTTTGCGGATTGCTGTGATCCGTTAAATCGTATTTCAGATTATATTTGTGAATGGCATTCAAATTGCTTTTTATTTTTTTAACATCGATAATCTCGTCTAATCCACAGACACGCGCCATCCAGAAACCTAAAATGCCATCGGAGAGACAGCCCGTTCCATACTGGTATTTAGGCCCCTCGTTGTTTAACATGTCTACAATATCATTGTAACCTTCTCCATTCGACGAAGCATCCAGAGGTTCGAATTTCGCGTTCAATCCCTCTGTCGTGATTTTCTGATAGAAATATTCTCCGTCATACAGCTCGGTTTCGAAGAATTGAATGCCTTTTGTGAGGAGATCTGTATATTGAGCCACATCCTCGTTTAACGCTTCACCCATCTTGATTGCTGCTGCTAAGGCACCCAAATAAAAACTGGAACAGTGGCCATCGGGTCCCCAGTATTCGATATCATACGTATTATGGTGGGGTTCTTCAAGAACACCGTGTCCCCTGGGATCCCACGTATCGATGCAGTATCCAAGACTTTGTTTCACTTTGGGCCACATCTTTTTTAACCAATCGTCATCACCGGAAATACGCCACTCCCGATAGACCTTCATGATTCCGCCTAACTGACCGTCCGATGCGGCATGAAAGGTATGCTCGACTGGACGGATGGGAAGTCCAGTCCGAAAGACCTGATGGCCTCTTTCATCCTGACTCACAAAGAATTCTGTCTCCCGCAAAGTTCGCTCCAAATCGGGAAAGAGATGGGGAATCGCCTGGGCATAATTCCAGACGTGGGTGCAGGAACCCGCACAGCAACCCCGGGAATCGGAACAACCTTCCCAGCACCATAGTCGTCCATCGGTCTGTCGTTGAACGGTGGGGGACTTCAAGATGGTTAGATTGGCGGCAACCGCCTCCACCACCTCATCGGGAAGCGATGTATCGTAAAAAGCATCGCTGAACAATTTCGTCTTCTCATATAACGATTGAAAGTTCAACCGCCAGTAATAAGCCGCTTCATTGATATCTTTAAAACGCTTGGCGTACCAGGGTGAATGATATTTTTCGCAAGTACAAGCTGGTTTTTCAGTCGCACTCCCACTTTCAATATCTTCACCGGTCCGCAGAGTCGTCACTGGTACATACCAGGCAAACATCAATCGAACCGTCTTTTCTTCACCCGGATTTAACGTAATGGGCAGAAAGAGAGAAGCGCCCGGACAGGGTCCCTCGACCGGTGGATTGTCCAAAAGAATGCCCTCTTCAATATTTTTCCATGCTAAAGTCACTGCATCCCACCAGCCTCCTTTGAACCAGCAGTGATCGACAACAGTACGTTCATCATCTAAAAAAGCGGCAAAGCTTCCGGCATGATCGGGATTTTCTTCATTTCCGTCTTGCCAGAGAATGAAACCGTTTTGAATGGATTTTATGGTATGGCCTTCCCTGTCCATAGCCATAAAATTTTTGGTGTTATATGAAAAAACAGCCTCAATCTTTGTGTTGCTACTGTTTTTAAAATGGTACTCCAAAGTGCCCACAGGTAGACTGGAATTATCTGCTTCCCCAGGGATAAAAGGGCTCCATCCTGTAATATGAATGTCCAATGGGATATCGTCATCGAATAGTTTCACAATCCCAAAGGGAAACCTGGTGGTGAACTCTGCCTTTTCGAATCTGGGCAAACCAAAACTGGACCGGGAAGCACCGTTACCGGTACCTGGAGAACCAAAAATTTTCCACGCTGGTACCGGCCCTTCCAAAACCTTGGCACCGTTATCCACATCCTTGACGCTTATGGCAGCAAAAGAACAGGGTTCTTTAAAGACATCGGGTTGATTCCGCAATGAAACATGAGAGATGGCACCCGTTCCTTCCAGGC
Organism: bacterium; assembly: GCA_043824415.1. GTDB lineage: Bacteria > Zhuqueibacterota > QNDG01 > QNDG01 > DSAB01 > JBDRSZ01. The sequence continues at coordinate 2,834 of JBDRSZ010000149.1, forward strand.
AAATCATACCAGAGCCAATGCCACCGATGGGAAAAGCGACTCGATTCAGATAATGGCCGGTATATGGGCCATTATAATTCCTTTTCGTTTGATGATCAGTTGTTCGCATACAGCTTATCATCACGACTAAAACCGTAAGGATGAAAATGACGGAAACATGAATTGATTTACGCATGGTTCTCCTCCTCTCTTGATTCGCGAATTCAAGTTCCAGGGTTGAAATGAACATCAATAATTTTCTTTGAAGGTGACTATTGTCAAGATATGTTGGATAAATAACGTGATAAATTAAACATTTAATCTGGTCTAATCAAGTGATATTTTCCAAAAAAAATTACCGGTTTCATTGTTTCAACCCATTCTACAACTCTGAATAAAATCTTCTTGACAAACGTGCCTCCTCTCGTTAATTTGTCATCGAATCCAAATACCGAATAAAAAGCCCACCGATGAAAGGATACAAGCCATGATTCTAAACAGGTCGTTCAATCGAATGATACAAACTACGTTGTCATTCATGATTCTTCTGCTGCTCGGGATTCCTGAAGTGAGATCGCAAATCAAGGATAGTACTTACCGCGGATCGAGCGAAGGTCACGTCGGTAAGATCACTGTGGAGGTGACCGTCGAGCAGGGTCGAATCGTTCGCGTACAGGTCATTGAGAAGGCGGAATACGAAAACGAGGAAGCCCTCCGGGAAATGCCCATCCGAATCGTGAAGGCGCAATCTACGAAGGAAGTTGACGGTGTGACGGGCGCGACTGTCACCTCCACGGCCATCCTGAAAGCAGTAGAGACTGCATTGGAAGCAGGAAGTGGAGGATCGTCCGTATCCTCAAAGATGAGCCTATCCGTAACATCGGACAAAAGCGAGAAAAAATCCCTGGGTTCAGGAACCTTCCTCCCCGTATCAGTCTGGGTCATCGGATCGTACGACAAGGAAGGAAAGCCCAACTTCATGACGGCTGCATGGGTGGGAATCTGCTGTTCCCGGCCGCCTTGCGTGACCATTGCCCTTCGTAAGGCCACGTACACCTACGGAAACATCATGGAAAGAAAAGCGTACACGGTCAACGTCCCTTCACAGGCATTCGTAAATGAAACAGTCTATTTCGGAAGCGTCTCCGGAAGGGATGTGGATAAGCTCGCATCGACCGGACTCACGCCCGTCAAGAGCGATTCTGTCGATGCGCCCTATCTGAAAGAATTTCCCCTCGTCGTTGAATGTCGCGTCATCCAGACGCTCGAAGTCGGCTCCCACACGATGTTCATCGGGGAAATCAAGGATGTCAAGATCGACGAATCGATTCTCGACGCGAACGGCCGGCCTGACTTGGAAAAACTGAATACCTTCCTATACTCCCCCGGCAACCAGAGCTTCTATAAAACAGGCCCGTTCTTCGGAACCCTGTCCGATTTCAGGGAGCAGAGGAAAGAATAATCATTTTCGGTTTATCACGGATTTCTAATCGTTTCAACATGATCTATCAATATATCAAGTCTCCCCTTGAGGGGAGATTTAGAGGGGTGTCAGATGACGTAATACACCCTCTAATCCGTTAAGAATCAAACCTTCTATCGTTCCTCGATCCTCTCAATCAGACTCCGTGCCTGCTGACGCACGTCCTCTGATCGCGTTTTCTGCATCACTTTCTGAAGATGCTCGACCGTCTCGCTCGGATGCTGCTCCCATATCCTCCGTGAAATGTTCAGCACGGCTGCTTCCGCCTCTGCTTTCAACGACGAATCATCCAACAGTTTCTCAGCCATCGTTAATGCTGCCAACGATCTCGTTTCAGCCAGACCCGACAGTACCATCCTCTTTTCGTTCACAGCGGAAGAGAGGTCGTAGGCTTTCTGATACATCGCAGGCTTTTCATCGTCCGAATGTCCTTTGTCGAGGCCGATGCTCCGGATATACCCGCGCAGAGCAAGAATCTGAAGGCTCTTATCTTTGGATGTCTCGGCCACCTGCAAAAGGTCGGCCATGGGCTCCGCCGTCGGCCAGATAGAAAGAGCCCGAATACCCGCTTTCTGGATTTCCACATTGTCGGACTGAATCGTCTTCCGAATCTCCGGCAGCGCGCTGGCGTCGCCGATTCTGCCTAAAACATTGATGAGCGACAATTTTGCTCCAAGGTCTTTCGTGTCCGGCAGTACCGCGAGCACGGCCACGGCCTGACTCTTCCCCTCTTCGATCCGATGCGCTACGGCCACCACGCTCTTTTCCGCCTCACGACGTTCCGCTTCGCTGCGTGCCTGCACCAAAAAGTCGATCATCTTCGGAAGGTACGTCGGTGATGAGATCAGCCCAAGCGTCTTCACTGCTTCCTGACGGACGTCTTTCGTGGGATCTGTCATACAGGCCAAAACGTTTTCCGTCGCGGATTTCATGCTCCTCGCTCCGATACTCCTGAGCAATTCGACTTTAACGTTCGGTTCCGCATCGACCAATTTCATCAGGATAGCCTCGTCCACGCTGTCTCCGCTGAGCCGAGCGAGACTCTCACGAGCGGTCTCCGCTTCCGGTCCGCCTTCGGCTGCGGTTTTCGACAGCAAATCGACGGTCGAAGCATCCCCGAGTGATGCCAATGCTCGGAAGGCGCACAGCCGCACATCCACATCCTCCGATGCGGTCGCTTTGACCACATCCTCCTGAAAAGAGCGGTCGCCCCTTTCGGCCAGCGCGGAAATAAGCTGGACTTGATGCGTGCTTTCGAGAGATGGAAGCGCGTCCACGATTTCCCCAAGATTATCGATCCGGGACAACCGGCTCATATGGTACAACGCCGTCGACACCATGGACGCATCGCCGCTGCGGACGGCGTTCAGAATTTTCTCTCCGGCATCGTCTGGCTCTGCGAGAATCAATCCAGTGAGTGCGGCTGAACGGATCGCATCGGGAAAGTCCGATTTCGTGAACTTCTCGTAAATCGCGACCGCCTGGGTCTTTTTACCCTCAGCCGCCATCCGGTCCGCGCACTTTAAATACGCATCCAAGACGCCTACGCTCATCGATTCTTCCGACTTTTCGATGGCTTCGGCCAGCGCTTCGGCTGCCTCTGCGTTGGCAATCCTCCCCAGCGCTGATACAGCGGCTTCGGACAGTTCTGGATCCGGATCATATATCAGCTTCCGCAACGATTCGACTGATTTTCCGTCCCTTCGAGCGCCAAGCGTATTCACGACGCCGATCTTCATCCTGCCGTCGAATCGAGGGGCGAGATCACGCAGCGTTTTATCCACTTCGTTGGAAGGGATACGTTCCAGCGCGTACAACGCCATGTCGAAGGTGGCTTCCTCTTGAAGCATTTTAGATAACGTGGGCAAGGAAGTGGACGATCCGATTTGGCTCAATTTCCTGCAGATGAACTGCTTGCCGGCCAATGTGGCATTCGAGTTGAGGAATGCGATGAACCGCTCTTCAACCTGCTTGCTCGCCTTGGTTGAACCCAACACCGCCTTTACGACCTCATCGACTTCGGAGAGGGATTCCCGACTCTGTCCGACCTCGTACGTCGACACTCCGGGCAGACTTTGATCCAATCGCGCGGTGATCTCCTCCATCGAAAGACTCGGCCCCCTCTCTTTCGAACACTGGGTGAGGATGATCGTCAAACCGAGCAGGCAGATGCCCAGTGCTTGAATGAAATATTTTCGACTTCGCTCCATCTTTCTTCTCCTTCTTTTATGAATGAATACTACACAAAATAGATTATTCAAAATGCCACGGCGTCCGCATCGGAGGGATGAGCATTCGATGTAATTCGGGAGCGTTTGTGATTTTTTCTTTAAGGGGATCCCACGCGATTTCTCTTTCCGTGAGCATCGCAAGATTGAGCAGATGACAGATCGTCGCTGTGCGGTGCCCGATCTCAGCATGGGCCATCGGTTGCTCCCGCGTCTTCACACAAT
>JBDRSZ010000150.1:0-6749 GCA_043824415.1 bacterium
AGGATTCCTTTCAGCAGTTAACCAATCCGTTTAGTGACAGGCTTCATCCTTACACGGAGCGGAGCCTTTCAGGGTACCATGAAGGTATCCTTCGACAACAGCGCTGACTTTTCCCGAAGCTCCTGTGACGGCTTCGATACCGAAGTCGTTGAAGAAACCGACGGCACGCGGGCCCATTCCGCCCGAGATGATGACATGGGCTCCCTGATCGCGGATGAACGCGGGGACCTGTCCCGGCTGTCCGTGTTCACCGTAGAAAGGATTTTCGACTTTGTGGCTTTTGCTGATTTTGTTGTTTTCAATCTCGACGATGGTGTAGAAGGGGCACCTGCCGAAGTGGGGGCTGACGCTTGCCTGTAGTTCTCCGGCGTCTTCCGCAGCGACGGCGATGCGTTTTTTCACGATTGTTTCGGGAACGGATGGAGCGGAAGTCATTCCGTGATGGGATTCGACGGATGGAGCTGTGTATGGTTGTAGAGTGCCTGCTTTAAACTTGATAATCGCGTCTGCTATTTTTCCGGATACGCCGGCGTAGACCTGTATTCCGGCTGCGGATAAAGTCTGGAAGGCGTTGGGTCCGACATTACCCGTGAGCACGGCCTCGACGTTCCTATCGATGAGGGTCTGAGCCGTGCGAATTCCGGCACCGCCTCCGAGACTCGCGCTTTCATTGTCAAGGGCTTCGAATGACCCGGATTCGGTGTCGATCACGATAAAGTACTGGCATCGCCCGAAGCGGGGATCGACCTCCGCGTTCAGGTCTTTTCCCTGTGATGTAATTGCAATTTTCATAAGTTTCTCCTCTATTCTCTCATCATCTTGGATCCGCATTGCGGACAGATCGTGCTGTAACAGGGATTGCCCTGTTGATGTGGCGCTTTTTTGCCGCATTGGGGGCAGATGCAATTCCCGCCGGGACCTGCACCCGGACGGGTACCGCCCATGTGGCCCTTTCCGCCGCCGCCGCTTCTCATATCTCCTTTAGCTCCCTGGCCTTGACCTACAGGACCCGAACCCTGCTTGCTTTTATTTCCTTTGGGCATGGCTTGCCTCCTCTCGTTGTACACTCGTAGACCTCCGAGGTTTAAATGACTTTGGAAGTCTATTCAAAATGAATTATTTTCCGCAGCACCGTTTCGGGTCGGAACAGATATTGCCCCGACTGCAACAGGTATCAGAGCCTCGTTCCCTGAATTGAGAATCGGAGGCGTATGAGTGCGATCCCTTGAACAGGAAACCCGTACCGCCTGTGATGAGCCGTCTTACGGATCCGGCGCATCGGGAGCACGTTTTTACGGGGTCGTCATTCATGTTCTGGAATTGTGTGAAACGGTGTTTGCACGTTGTGCATTCGTATTCGTACGTCGGCATGACGATTCCCTTTAAGTTTAGTTTTTGACCCCGGGGTTTTGGGGAACCCCGGGGTCTTGTTGTGCTACTTTGATTCTTTCTTGGCCTCGGCCTCCAGTTCGGAGATGCGCTTCTGAATCTCGTTCAGTTGATCTCCTAAAGCCTTCGCTTGATCCTGGAGGAATTCTGTCTCCTGTTCTGGTGTGTAGGATGGGCCGTAGGGTACTGCTCCGTAGGGTACTGCACCATAGGCCGCTGGTGCTCCGAAAGGAATACTACCTCCATAAGCACCCCATCTTGCACCGCGCCCCATACCGTATCCGCGTCCACGGCCCCAGCCAAAGCGTCCTCCAAATCGGCCGCCGTAGGGATTCATAAATCCCGGTATTGGGTAACCGGCACAGTAGCCGGCCGCCCTTCCTGTCATCGGACCCATTCCCGAGGGTCCTGTTCCCTGCCCGCCGGCAGGCGCGGCGTCTCCTCTTGGCATGACATGTCTCCTTTCTTTATGGGTTCTAAAAAAATGAATTCTAAATTACTTCAGGTCTTTCAGTGCCTTATGAAGTGTCTTGACAGCCAGTATTAAACAATGCTCGTGTGATGCCGGCATATCATCTAAATATCTAAGGAGACTGAGGGTATCAATCGATTCAGCTTCTGAGAGTGTTTTCCCTTTTGCGAGTTCTGTCACCGCACTTCCGCATGCCAATGTAGCACCGCAGCCATCTGTGAGAAAAGTGGCTTCGGAGATTTTGTTTTCTTCGAATCGAAGAAAAATGAGCATCGTATCTCCACATTCGCCCTTGACGCGGCCAATGCAATGGGGATCAACCATCTCTCCGACGTTGAGGGGTTCATAAGCGAGGGTGAGTACCTTGTCGGAGTAGCGCTCCGATGCGTCGCCCATCCAGTAACTCTGTAGTTTATCGAATACGTTTTCTTCGTCTGTCTTCATTCGTCTCTATCTACAAGGTCCCTTACCGTGTCCGTGTGGGCCTCTCTGCCAATGCGGGGGCGTTATCGGAGGACGGAGCTCGACTGTTCCGCCTTCGATACGGATCGCCTTTCCTTGAATGAGGGCATCCGCTACTTTCTTTCTGCCATGAGCCAAGATTCGTCCGAAGGTCGCCCTGGATATGTTCATTCTCTGGGCAGCTTGTTCATGGCTGAGTGACTCCAAATCGGCCAACCGTATTGCCTCCAATTCGTCCATGCCCAGATGCACTTGATTTAGCATCCTCAGTGGTATACCCTGGGGTTTAAAGAAGGTCACTCCAGGATGGGAACTGATCCAACGGCATTTTTGGGGACGCGGCATACAATATCCTCATCGTGATTATTCATACATAATTTAAAACCGTCTGTCCAATTTTTTGGATCTCTTTGATCAGAGGACCATCACTGAATTCGACGACCGTTTTTCCCTGAACCATGGCGTGTGTTACCACGGAATCGTATGGAATATGTCCGATGACAGGGGAATTCAGTCCATTTACTTTGATCTCTATTTCCCTGCTCATTTCTTCATTCAGGTCACTCTTGTTGATCACAACAACTGCAGGAATCTGAAAGTGTTTGGCAACACCCATCACTCTTTCCATATCATGAACGCCGGAAACAGTGGGTTCGGTAACCACGACCACTAAAGATGCTCCGGTGATGGAACTGATGACCGGACATCCAATACCCGGAGAGCCATCCACTAAAATGGTATTGAGTCCCCGTTCTTCTGCAAGAAGCTTAGCCTGCCGTCGGATCAGGCTGACCAGTTTGCCGGAATTCTCTGCGGCTATGCCCAGCCTGGCATGAATAAAAGGTCCGAATCGTGTCTCCGAAAGATACCACTCTCCGCAATGGCGTTCCCTGAGGGTGATGGCATTGTCCGGGCAGAAAAAGTAACAAACGGCGCAACCCTCACAATCGATCTTGTTTACAACATAGTCAGGAGATATCGCATTGTATTTACATACCTCTCTGCATTTCCCGCACGCGGTGCAGATATCTTTGGCAATCACTGCCTCGACACCACTTTTAAATTCAGTTGTTTTTTTAATATCCGGATCGAGAAGAAGATGGAGATCTGCGGCATCCACATCGCAGTCTGCGATGACGTTGTTTTTATAGAGGGCGGCCAGAGAGGCTGTCAGGGTCGTCTTTCCGGTTCCACCTTTACCGCTGATGATGACGATTTCTTTCATGAACTTACCTCTTCAAAAGACTTCATGGTTATCTTCACTTTTTCGTACAGTGTCTCGAAATGTTTCCTGTAGCGGGGAAGCGACTGCACGATTAATTCTCCGCGGGAATAAGTCGTAGCAATCTCTCTGTCGTCGGGGATCTCGAGGAGGATGGGAATGGCGTTTTGTTTGCAGTACTGCCAAACGTTTCGGTCTCCGGTCGTGGATCGATTGATGGCAACACCAAAAGGAATATTTAGTACTTTAACCATCTCGACGGCAAGTTTGAGGTCGTGGAGACCGAAGGGGGTCGGTTCAGTGACCAGAAGGATAAAATCGGAACCTTTTACGGCTTCGATGACCGGGCAGGATGTGCCCGGAGGTGCATCAATGATTGTGATATCTTGTCTGCTTTCCGATAAACCCAGCCGTTTGACTTCCTGGATCAGAGGGGGTGACATGGCCTCACCGATCCGCAACCGACCATAGATGATTTTGATCTGCCCAGAAATGCCATGGTTTACGGTTCCAATTTCTTTATTTCCATCAGAGATTGCACCCACAGGGCAGATGAGTTTACATCCCTCACAGCTGTGACAGAGTTCGGGGAAAACAAGCACGTTTTTTTTGATGGTTACGATAGATCCGAACTGGCAGAGTTCGGAACACTTGCCGCATAAAGTACATACTTTTAGATCAACCACAGGGATAAAGGTTTTAAACGTTCTTTCCTTGTCGATGACTGGTTTCAGGAAAAGATGGCAGTTGGGTTCCTCCACATCGCAGTCGAGGAGAGTGACGCTCCGGTCTTCGAGAACTCTGGCAAGATTTGTGGCAATGGTGGTCTTGCCTGTTCCGCCTTTTCCGCTTGCAATCGCGAGTACCAAGTTTTTTCCTTCTTCGTTAATCTTTGAGTGACTGTGAGCGATCAACATTATGAGCATATGCTCGTAATGAAGATAGTAAAAAATAATGTGGTTTGTCAAGTTTTATTCATGCAGGAAGAGAATAAAATTTTTATGGCATCGCCGGTTGTACGATAACCTTCGCGATTCAGTCATTCATATGATTCAATCTCTTCTATCATTTATGCTGTTTAGTGGTTGACAATGTTTCCGATATTTGATATATTCTTGAGTCAAATATTTTTGATGTTGTCGTTCGTTTTCGAGGATTTTTTGTGGTATCGGCTTTCATCGGTTTGGGTTCGAATGTGGGAGATCGGGAAGGATACTTGAAGAAAGCCGTGGCGGCTTTAGCCAGATTGAAGGGAAACAAAATTCTTCAGACATCTTCCATCTACGAGACCGAACCGTGGGGGAGGAAAAACCAGAGTTACTTCCTCAATATGGTCGTCGAGATGGGGACAGAGTTCGATCCGTGTGCGCTTTTGAAGTGTTGTCAGAAAATTGAGAACAAGCTTGGACGGCATAGAGAGGATGCATGGGGGCCTCGAATTGTGGACATCGATATCCTTCTTTATGGTGAAAGTGTCGTCCATGACAAAGATTTGCAGATACCCCATCCGAGGGTTGCAGAACGTCGGTTCGTACTCGTTCCGCTGGGAGAGATTGCCTCCGATGTGTTCATCCCAGGGGTGAGAAAAACGGTTCGGGAAGTTTTAGGGGCGTGTTCGGATGAGGGCAGTGTGACGCTGTATGAACGATTGCCTTGATCCTTTTATAAGGAGCCTTTTGTGAAGGAGCTTTATTACATCGCTGTTGAGGGTGTGATCGGTTCGGGGAAGACGAGCTTGGCCCGTCTGTTGGCCGAGAAATTGGACGGCCGAATCATCCTTGAACAGGCCGGAGCCAATCCTTATTTAGCGGATTTCTACCGCGATCCCCGGAGGTATGCGTTTCAGGCGCAATTGTTTTTTCTACTGAGCCGGTATCGACAACTTTTAGACATCCCCCAGCAAGATCTCTTTCACAAGTACCTCATTGCAGATTATATTTTTGCCAAGGATCGAATATTTGCCCACCTCAATTTGGAGTCAAGGGATCTCATCCTGTATGAGCGGGTGGCCACGTTGATGGAGAAGGAATTGCCCAAACCGGATTTGGTCATCTGCCTTCAGGCCAACACGGAACGGCTCATCGCGAATATTAAAAAACGGAAAGTGGATTATGAGCGGCACATCTCTCAGGAATATGTGAAACGTTTGAACGAGGCGTACAACGAATTTTTTTTCAGGCACACGGAAACGCCTCTTCTCATCATCAACACATCGGAGATCGATTTTGTACAGAATGAGGAGGATTTAGAGGATCTCCTCCAACAGGTTTTAAATCCTCCTGTCGGTGTTAAATACTACATACCCAGAAAAGAATAGAGAAAACAGACATGTTTTTCAGGTTTTTACTGACTTGTACGGTCGCATACTTTGGCTACCGATTTGTCAAGGGATTGTGGGATAAGGGATCGCAGAAAGAGGAAGTCAAGGGAAAACAGAGGAGCAAGCCTCTCGATCTTCGGAAGGAGGATGTGGACGATGCCCGTTTTGAGGATATCGAAAATAAATAACACTGATTCCTGACGGATACTCTTTTATCCTTCGATAGTCCGATTGCATGCGCCATTCTATCCCGATGTTTATCATCCTTGAGCTTCATATTACCACTTTTCCTTGTTATTGACGAAATCGTCGTGAAGTAAGGAGTACCCATGCAAAAGAAGATCATTCAAACGGATGATGCACCCAAAGCCATCGGTCCGTACAGTCAGGGTGTTGTTGTTGAGACGGGCCGATTTGTGTTCACGGCCGGACAGATCGCTTTAGATCCGAGCACTGGAAGCGTGATTGAAGGTGGTATCGCAGAACAGACGAACAGAGTTCTGGAGAATATCAAAGCTATTTTGAAGGCGGCCGGATCGGATCTGAGCCGGGTGGTGAAGACGACTGTCTTCTTGAAGGATATGAACGATTTCGCCGAGATGAATCGTGTTTATGGGACGTATTTCGAAGAGAATCCTCCTGCGCGGTCGGCTGTGGAAGTCGCCCGCTTGCCCAAGGAGGTTCTTATCATGGTGGAATGCATCGCTTCCTTGTCCTCTTGAGATGCGTTCGGAGGACGGAGAATGGAATTGTTATAACTCGACTTTGGCAATTTTCAAGTGTGAACTGATCATCAGAACGATTTTCAAAAAATGTCTCTTTTATCAGGGATTTGCAGAAATCATGTTTCAATCATTATCTCTCCCTTCAGGGAGAGACAAAGA
>JBDRSZ010000151.1:0-14870 GCA_043824415.1 bacterium
TGCGTGATGAATCCGTCTCCGTTGAGGTCTTCGGGACCGTCCTCGTCGATCCGACCGTCCGCGTCGTCGTCCCGTGGCGTGCTGTTCGTTCCAAGCTCAAAGGCAGGACTCGTGAAATATCTCTTCGCCGCATCGGGATTAAGGAGGGGAGCGACGTAGACGATTCTATTGTCGAGCAGTGAAGTGATCTTCGGGTTCGAGCCGTATTGAGTGAGGAGTTTTTCGATGATGAGGAGCGCGGCTTCGGTTCCGACGAGATGGACGCCTTCGATGTTTGCGGAGATGAAAACGGCCGGTCTGGCGTCGGGATTAACGCTGCCCTCCGGGCGTGCCGCGATTTGGAGGACAATGAGTTCGCTCCGGCCGGCGCTCCGACCGATGACGGTCGTTTTTACGAGACGGGGATATTCGGATGCCCAGGACTGGAGGAGCGCGCTGACTTCATCCGGTGTGTGGTATTTTTGGAGTGTGAGTCTGTCCTGCATCCCTCCCAAAGAAATGGCCGCAGTATGTATCATCAGGAAAATAGAGTATATCATTTTTCGGATCATCCGTACCTCGCTCGTCTTATTTTAAAGATAGTTCCGGTAAATTGCAATGAAAAAATGCATTGTGTATGGAAAAGCTTCGATCCAATTTCTCCTTGCAATTGTCGTTTGGATTTATAATATTTTGTCCGACAATGCGTTGCATTTTTTACGGGGAATCCGGATGATGGAAAGCGAATGCATTCTGTGCGGAGGCTGTGCGGATGTTTGTCCCATAGGTTGTATCGAGATCATCCCATTCGCACGTCTTAAATTTTCGGAAATTTCCCGCATGCGGATCGATGATATCAATCCTTTCGATCCCTGTCTTCCCCTGGATCGAAGAATGGTGTTGATAAAGGACGAACAACGCTGCATCCGATGCGGGCTGTGTGCGAAACAATGTCCGGTCGGTGTCATGACGATGAATTGAAAAAAATATCAAGAACAAAGAGACAAGAAGTAAGGGATAGATTGAATGGATGAACGTTTTGAAGAATCGTCTGTAGATCGAAAAGAGAATACGATGGATCGCAGGCGGTTCTGCATCACGACTGGGAATGCTGTGGTGGGCATTGCATGTTTGGGGGCGGTGGGAGCGATGGTCGATTTTTTGGCGCCGAAAGTTTTGCCGGAAATCCCTCCCCGTTTTCAAGCAGGCTCTCCCGCTGATTTTCAGCCCAACACGGTTTTTTTCAACGAGGCATATCGGCTGTTCATCGTGCGGGACGACCGCGGTCTGTTCTATGCGATGTCTTCGGTGTGCACGCACCTGGGTTGCCTGGTCAGTTTTAAGCCCGATTGGAGTACGGGGGATTCTGTAGAGGCGATTTCGTGTCCGTGTCACGGCAGCACGTACGATGCGTTCGGCCGTGTGATGAGCGGACCCGCTTCCAGGCCTCTGGTCCGGTTCCGCATCGAATTGATCAACGGGAGACTTTTTATCGATACACGCGATATCGTCAAAGAAGAGGATATGTTTTTAAAAATTTAATGAACTGGAAGAAAATACAAGACAGTCGTGTCTGGCGTTCTGTTTTTCGCACGCGCCTTCCGATTGAGTCGAATCTCAAGCGTTCGCTCGTCATCTTCAACAGCCTGACGCTCCACATTCATCCGGTGAAAGTACGGGAACGCGCGATCCGATTCTCGTACACGTTTTATTTGGGGATGATCAGTTTTTTTCTGTTTGCGATCCTGACGGTGACGGGCATCCTCCTGATGCTTTATTACCAGCCGGCCGTTCCCAATGCTTACGTGAATATGAAGGACTTGAAATACGTCATCTCGTACGGGATGTGGCTCCGGAACGTGCACCGCTGGGCGGCCCATCTGATGGTCATTTCCGTTTTCCTCCACTTGCTCCGTGTGTTCTATCACGGGGCGTACAAACCTCCCCGTGAGTTCAACTGGGTTATCGGCGTGCTCCTTCTCATCCTGACCCTGCTCCTGAGTTATACAGGGTATCTGCTGCCGTACGATCAATTGGCGTACTGGGCCGTGACGGTCGGGGCGAGCATCGTGGAGTATGTGCCGCTGATGGGGAAGACGCTCCGTTTTCTCCTGTTGGGCGGGAATGAAATCGGGGCCAACACGCTTGTACGATTTTATGTTCTCCACTGCATCATCCTCCCGCTTTTCATGATCGGACTGATCGCTCTCCATTTCTGGCGTATTCGGAAGGACGGCGGACTGCATACACGGGAAGATGGTCGGGCTGTGCCACAAGAACCTGAGGAGAAAGCTGCGCGAGACGACGACGGATTCGCCGTTGAGGAAGCCTCTGGTCCGGTCGAAGTCCGTCGGCGCGTGGCCGTGTTCCCGTCGCACGTCCCGGAGCGGTTCAAGGAGGATAAGCCTCAGGAGAAACTGGTCACGACTTTCCCGCATCTGATCGTCCGGGAGGTCATTTGCTTTCAAGTCGTGTTTATCGTCGTGGCGCTCATCTCGCTCTTTTTCGATGCACCATTGGAGATGCTGGCCAACCCCGTAAACACACCCAATCCGGCGAAGGCACCCTGGTACTTTTTAGGTGTTCAGGAGTTGCTGCACTCCTTTCCTCCAATCGTTGCGGGGGTGTTCATCCCTGTTGTTGTCATCCTTGCACTGATGGCCATACCCTATATCGCGGTCAATATAGAACGGAAAGGATTGTGGGCGGACGTGGGAAACCGTCGCAAAACGATGATCCTGCTGACGGTGGCTACGCTCGGTATCGCAGGAATCGGTTGGCTGTACGGAGTGTTTTCAATCGCCATTCCGACGGTTATCCTGTATGGTTTGGCCGTGATTCCTTACTTCGTTCGGCGTGAGAAGGGATGGATCACGTGGCTTGCCCGGCGTCCTTTGGCTGATTGGATTATGACATGGTTCGTCATCGTTGTGACGGTTCTGACCCTCATCGGCACGCATTTCAGAGGACCGGAATGGCGCTGGGTGTGGCCGTGGGGATGAAACGGAACCAATGCACAATGTCAAAGATAAAATCTCAAATGAAGCTTAAAATCCCAATGCCCAAGCGATGGGTTCGGCATTGGATCATTGGGATTTCATTTGGTATTTGAATTTGGGATTTTGACATTTCCAAATGATTTCGATGGAAAGACTGTATAAAATCTACGTCGTCACAAGCCTCCTTTTTCTGATCGTTCTGGCGCTGTCACCGTTGAAACACGCACGGACAGAATGGCGTCGGTACCAGAGGGAATACAGGAAGATTCAAAAGCAAGTGTCCGGTCGGGAAGATTCGGGACCTGTTGGGTTACAGCAGATCTGGGTGCGGGATTTGGGTCGCATCGACCGCTGCATCACGTGCCATGCGGGAATGACGAACGATGGGATGAAGGACTCTCCGCCGCCTTTTCGCAAACATTCGTATGTGTACCACGACGTCGAAGCATTCGGCTGTACCGTTTGCCACGAGGGGCAGGGACTGGCCACGGAATACGCGGACGTCCATCTGCCCAGCGATTCCTGGGAGCGGCCCGTTCTTCCGAAAGAGTACACGGAATCCACGTGCGGCCGCTGTCACGTTGATGAGGATCTGAAGGAAACGCCCAATCTCAATCTCGGGAGGAAATTGGTCCGAGATTACAAATGCTTTGCCTGCCACGACGAACCCGGACAATACAGTACATTTACGCCCATCTTAGACGGAGTCGGCGAGAAGGTCGTCGAACGGGGATGGATCGCGGCATGGCTGAAGGATCCCAAGGCTGTTCGTGCAGAGACGAAGATGCCCAATTTTTTGCTGTCGGATGAAGAAAGGGCTGTAGTTGCTGATTTTCTGATGGGCTTCAAGACGTTTGCCGGCAACACCCGTCTGGAGTCGTTGCCTCGGGTTTATGACGTGAGGAAGGAGAGCGGAGATTTTATCGATTCGGGACGGACGTTGTTCCGTGAATCTCCGTGTACGAGCTGTCACCGGTTGAACGAGGAGGGCGGAAGGCTTTCCTCTGATTTGGCGAAGATCGGGTCGAAGGCGACGTCGGTCTGGATTTACAGTTTCATCCGCAATCCGCAGGGCCTACAACCGGGCGTCGAAATGCCGCAATTCGGCTTTTCAACTGAGGACGCGGCGGCTATCACTGCGTATTTCACATCGGAGCTGCTGGATTGGGATGCTTCTGAGGAAACAATCGCGCCGGATGCTTCTCCTGATTTAGGCGAACGGGGTCGATCCGTTCTTCACAAGTACAATTGTTTGGGCTGCCATACGTTAACGGAAGTTGAGGTCAACCAGAATCGAGGACCGGAACATACTTTCATCGGCAGCAAACGCGTGTATCAGATCTGGTATGGGGAGACCTCCATCCCGCATACATTATACGATTACATCGATTCCAAATTGAAGACGCCGCGGATATTCGGTGGGTCGATGCGTATGCCCCTGTTTAATCTGACAGATGAGGACAGGCATGCCGTCACGACGTATCTGCTGTCACTCCGAGACGAGGAATTGCCGCACGCGTGGATGCGGAGAAAGTCTGCTTTTCCTGAATTCGCTCCGCAGGGGAAGTTCGGAGAGATCCTTCAAAAGTACAGTTGTTTGAAGTGTCACACGATTCAGGGACGTGGGGAGACTGTCGCGCCGGACCTCAGCTTGGTCGGCAGCCGGCTGCGACGGGATTGGGCTGAGCAGTTCCTGAGATCGCCGATTTCCAGAAGACCGCTCATCGAAGAGCGTATGCTGAAACTCTTCATGGCGGAGGATGATATCGACACGGTTGTCGATTACTTTTACAAGATTCTTTTAGATGACAGCCTAACTGTACCCAGCGGTTGGCGTCCGGCGCGAGAAGCTGAGGAGCGCGGCCGCCGGCTGTTCTGGGAGACGACCGGATGCCAGGGCTGCCACACGGTGGAAGGCCGAGGAGGATACATCGGTCCGCCTTTGGACGGAGCGGGCGACCGGCTTCAACCGGGGTGGATGCTGCACTGGCTCATCGATCCGCAAAAATACATCCCGGAAACGATGGAGCCGAGGAGCGGAATGTCTGTGGAAGAGGCGCTGGATGTGCTGGCGTATTTGATGAGGCTTTAGCTTGAGATGGATCTGATTTTATATCGTCGTTCTGATTTGATACACCCCCCTAATATCCCCCCTCAAGGGGGTAAAGGGAAGTGCATCATTCGGATCGTTTGCATCATCGCATCCATGACACTCCTGATGCTCGGATGCAATCCTTCATCCCGGACATCCGGTAATGCGGCGGAAGATCAGTCCATAGATGCGGATTCCACACTCCAGAAGGATTTTTGGGTCGCGTATACGTATCCTGAGAGACGGGGCAAGGTGTTGTATGAGCAGTATTGTTCAAACTGTCATGGAGTGGAAGGTGGGGGGGATGGTCTGAACGCTTATACGCTCGATCCGCGTCCGAGGAGATTGGCGGATTCGGTGTTCGTTTCTGTTTTGTATGATTCTTTGTTGAGTCGGAGCATTGCTGTCGGAGGACGTGGCATCGGCCGGTCGGTTTTGATGCCTGCCTATACGCACACGTTGAAAGTAGAAGAGATTTCGTTCATTGTAGATTATATTCGGACTTTGTCTTCAAAGCAGCCATGAGTAGCAAAATTTTTACAAATTTCAGTAAAATGTATATTCGATGGAATTCAAAAGAGTATATTGTCATGATTGACTTTTTTAAGTTATGACATTAGGTTTCCGCAGTGATGTACTTTTCTTTTAGAAAGAAAAGTACTCCCGAATACGGGATCAAGTTATCCGATTTTGTGAATATTGAAGACAAAAGAAATCGCCTTTTTGCCCGCCTGCCGGCGGACAGGCCAGCCGATGAAGTTGTATTGTTCATTAGTTATATGGCTGTTACGTCCCAACAACCCATCCCGTGCTATCCGGCGGCTGCGGGATCAAGCCCACCCCTTTGAGGGGTACGTTCAGAGAATCACTGACAATGGAGCAAAAAGGCAAGCCACTCATCCCCATGGAACATTTTTCTTCTTAAAAACACGAAAAGGAAAATTTGTAAAAGTTTAGAAATATCTTACTCCTGTCCGGCCTTGCCGGACGAGGTTTCTCCTCTTTACCTGCTTTCTTTCTTACCAATCGATTAAGACTGCAACTGCCGGAGCATCTGTCTAGCCGTGGGATTTTCCGGATCGTATTCTAAACCTTTTTTCACGGCTTCGATGGCTTCCTTTGTCTGACGGGACAGGGTGTAAGTTTGAGCGAGCTGAAAATAGAGGTTCGCGTTGGAGGGCTCTATCTCGATGGCCTTTTTGAATGCCGCGATGGCGTCGGAATACTTTTGACTGTTTTGATAGGCAAATCCCAGGTTGAGGAGGGTGTACGGGTCGGAGGGTTTGATTTCGAGGGCTTTGAGATGGGATCGGATGGCGTTGGCATAGTCTCGATTGATTGTGAACAGCGTACCGAAGTAATCGATGGCAAACGCCCAGCGGTACCGGAGAGCCGCCTCTTGTTCGCCGAAGGAATGCAATTTTTCTCTCAGGTAGGCGTGGATGTCTTCCCTTTGGTCCGATGAGAGATGGAGGGCCACGAAGGCCAGGGCCTTGACGTCGAGGTCGGTGCTCTCCGTCAGCCTTTTTAATCTATCGATGATTGCCTGGCTCAGGGAGGGCATGTCAGGTTTGAGGAACCTTTTTATAAAATCAAAAATTCCGGTGACCTGGGCGGCGGGAAAGTAGGGTTCCGCATTGAGCAACAGGTCCGCTGCTTGCTGGATGTCGGTGACATTCTTTGCTTTCATGTTGTTGGACAGGAGGGGATTGTGGGGCTTGATCGTTCTGTACCATTCGTCCGTTTTTTCCTGCTGCCAGGCGATGGATTTGTCCTGATGGCACTGCTGACAGGCGTTCTCGATGCCAAGCTCCGCATCGAATGTCGGGCGGGGGATGGGGATGACATGATCCGAGCGGGCGAACCGGACTGAAGGTCCGAGGAGCGGATGCTGGAGAAACGGCATGTGGCAGGCGGTGCAGACGTTCCCGGGTGAATCGGGTTTGTGGTACGAGTGGTGTTCGGGTGTTTCCGCTTTGCTGGGATGGCAGTCTGTGCACTGACCGTCATGGAATTTGCCGGGGAGGAATTGAAAGGAGATGTCCCTGTACGCCTGGGAGTGGGGTTCGTGACAGTCCACGCAGGTCATTGAACCGTTGATGTAGCAGTCGCTGAAGATATGGTTCTGCTGGTAGGCGAATTGCCGTATGCGGCCGTCGGGCAAGTAAGGCTCACTGGCCAAGATGGGAAATTTCAGGGCGAAATGGGTGTGCACCGGCATACCGGAGAGAAATTCACTCGTGAGGGCGGCCTTCTCGGCATGGCATTCGAAGCACTTGTCGAGGGATTCATCTTTACTGACTGTGGATAGCACGACGATACCGATGTCCGTGAGCGTGTCCAGATCGGCTGTCTTGACGAGGTCGATGTGTTTCCTGCCGGGACCGTGGCAGGATTCGCAGTTGATCTGGAGCGTCGTGTACCGCGTCAGATATTTTCGGGATGTATCATCAAACTCGACGAGGATCTGGCTTCCGTGGCAGTTCTGACAGTTAGAGAATTTATCCGATGTTCCGAGTACCCTGTGGGGCGGCCAGTTGGCCAGGTTGTTGATTGAAACCTCCTCGCTGATGGGAACCCAACGAAAGTCTGCGAGCTGCACGAACCAAACGTCGTTCGTCCGGTTGTAGTCGAATGGCACGAAGCGCAGGGTTCCGTCTGGAAATTTTGTGAAGAAACTCTGCGTCCCTCCTCCTTCCATGTGACCGCCTCCGACGACGGCATCGACCTTGACGATCTGTTCTGGCCGACCTGTCTCTCTTACCCTGAAAATGTACTCGCCGTTCTCGGTGACAGTCGGTATGAATGTTGCGTCCTTAAAACGGAGAGGCTGATTGTCGAACCGCGCGACGATTCTGATGTTGCCCGGTTCTCCTCCTGCCAGGCCGTGCGTGGAGTTCCTCCAAAGCGTGTACTGCTCGATGTGACAGAGCATGCAGGAGTCGGATCCGACAAAATCGCTGTATCGGATTTCCTGGCCCGTCTGATCTGTTCGGGGCGGCATGTATAGATAAGCCTCCCTTTGAGAATCGGATTTATGAAACATCCCCTTGAATGAGGCAGAGCCAAAATAGAGGAGAATGACGACGGCGATCAATACGACAGCGATACCCGCGACTGGAAGGATCGGATTTCTCTTCTCTTTCGGCTTAGGAAGCTCTACAGGTTCCGAGGTTTCTTGGACGATCGCAGGAGGGACTGTCTCCGTCGCGGAAGGCTGTTCTGGCCTGTGCTGTTTCTTGAGATGTGGGTGCTTATTTTTCTTTCGTTTTTTCTTTGACATGGTTGACCGTTCAAAATGTCTATTGAATCGTCTGATTGTCGAGCGACCACTCCGGACCCCGGCATCTGCAGAGTTCTCGGATGCGGGCGACGAGGCCTTTGATCTCTTCGCGTGAGAGGATGCTGCTCCAGGGCGGCATGAATTGGTGCTTGTTCAATATATACCCGCCTGCGTAGATGCCATCGAACAGCGTATCGTCCGGCCGTCTGGACATATACGCGCTGTCCGAATGGACCGTCGGCTTTGCGGGGAGGATGAACGGCGCGTTGAATCCATCGCCGTTGCCGTTGGAGCCGTGGCAAGCAGCACAGTATCTCAAATAGTTGTCCTCTTTCGTCCTCTGCGGACTGTAAAGAATCGGCTGGTTTTCCGACAGCGAAAAGACGATCGCCTCCTCGCGTTCGTCGTTCTGCTGGAAGAGAAAATCAAAAATTAATTTCAGGGTTTTGTCCTGTAATGGAATTTGGGGCATGACAGCGTCGGGGGAGATTGCCCGTGGATTTTTTATCTGATTGTATATGTAGAGAGGGTTGAGCCTCTGGCGAACGGACGAAAGGTCGGGGCCGATCTTGCCGCCCTTTTCGCCCATACGATGGCAACCCAGACAGGAGAGTTTGTCCTGCAAGAGGAGTCGGGCTTTTTGCATAGAGAAGGCTGTGAGTTCCTGGGGAACGGCCGCTTCCCAGGAACTCACAGACTCTGAGGTCCGATTCATCAAGGACGCGGAGAGCGTCTTGACTTTTCCTTCCGACAGCTGGAAGTCGGGCATCCGGCTCCCGGAACCCGGCTGGAATCCGAACGGACGGATGGGGGTCGGTTTTTCGAGGAACGTCCGGAGCCACTCCGCATAGACTTTGAAACCCTCGATGGACAAATCCGGAGCGAACGTTTCGGCTGATGGTAGTATCGACTCGTGATTGTGACAGGCCGTACAGTTCAAGGATTTGAAAATGGCTTCACCCAGCTCTGCCGTGGATTTGGGCACTGCGGCTTCAGCTGTTTCGTGATTGTTTTGGAGCTGTTCTTTCGTGCGCGTATTGAACGAGAACAGATGGTCCACGATGCGATGGATCCGTTCCGCGGCATGGGGGATGAACTCCACGAATCTCTTCCTGGCTTCGGAGAATTGAAAGAAGACGGCGAGCATGGACGTGTTCGGCACGTCGAAGAGGGAGGGATCGGCCAAGTATTGCTTCATCCAGTCGGGTTTCAGACGATAACCGACGGTCGCCAGGTCGACGGCGAAAACGCCACCCTTTCCATTGAGAGAATGACAGGACAGGCAGGTCGTGTCCTCTAGAGCCATGACTTGATACAGACCTACGGTTTCGGTGGAGCCCTGGTCTCGGGTTGGAAAAGGGATGCCGGGCTCTCTTGCTTGATGCTGGGTTGCAAGAAAGCGAACGAGGGCGACGGCTTCATTATCGTCGAGGCGGAAGTCGGGCATACGCGCGGGGCCGATGTGCCTTCGAATGGTTTGCGGATTCTTAAGAAAATCGTAGAGATGTGCTTCGTTGTATCGATCGGCAGTGTAGCTCAGGTCGGGTATCTTTTGTTTGATGTCGGATTCGATTTTGAGGCTCGAATGACACTGCGCACAGCCGACCTGAGAGATGAGTTTGTCCTCTCGTTTGTCGTGTTGAGCATCACTGACGCCTGCAATGAAAAGGAGTATGCAGACGATGCACTTTTTTATACGCGATATTGGGATGATCATCGTGAGAGTTCTGCGTTTTTCGGCCCTATCCTTGTGTTCACAATATAGGAGATAACGGTTTAAAAGTCAAGGTATGCGTATTTCTATCAGGATGATGCTTGCATTTATTGGCCGATTGAATTATCTTTAAAAAGCTCGGACTTAAAGCCTGAAGGATGGATTGATGAGTCGACAGCGGAGACGTATTTTAATCACGGGCGGCAGCGGGTTCGTGGGCGGGCATCTGTTATCAGAGGCTAAGAAAATCTGGGACGTCTTTACGACGTACCGGACCGAGTCTTTCTCATTTCCGGGGGTTCAAGCGTATCGGTTAGATTTGGAGGATGGGAATCGCATTCGAAAGTGCGTCAGAGAAATTAGACCCGATACGATCCTACATACTGCTGCGTGGAGTGATCTGGATGCGTGTGAGAAGGACGCGGATCGGACTTTTCGCATCAATGCGGAAGCGACGGGGATTCTGGCCGAGATGTGCGAGGAGCTGGGCTGCCGTTTTTTGTATACTTCCTCGGACATGGCTTTTGACGGGAAAAAGGGAGATTATGTCGAGTCGGATACCGTCTGTCCGATCAATGTGTATGGTGAGTCGAAAGTCGCGGGTGAAGCATTCGTCCGGAAAGTGTGTTCCGATCACGTCATCGCCAGGTTGGCGCTCGTGTACGGCCGTCCGGTAACCGGATCGAATTCTTTCTCTGAATGGATTTTGGGCCGTGTACGGCGGAGAGAACGCGTGCCTCTGTTCACGGATCAGCACCGGACTCCCGTCCTCGTCCAAAACGTGGCTGAGGCGCTGTTGGAGCTGGCCGGTTCAGAATTCGTGGGCACGATTCATCTGGGAGGAGCGGAGAAGGTCGACCGGTATACGTTCGGACTCCGCTTGGCCGAGATCAGAGGATTCTCCGAAGAACTGCTCAGTCCAGTTTTGATGTCTGAGGTTCCGACTGTCGCTGCGAGACCCCGTGATGTTTCTTTTAACAGTTCAAAGGCGAAGAAGCTGTTGAAGACGAATCTTTTAGGATACAGAACGGGATTGACATATGCGTGAGAAAAACGGTTGAAAATGAATCCGGATTGTGTTATATTTTATCGTCCATGAACGAACGCTTGAATCCAGTCAATGAGGTCCGCATCGTCTCGGAAGAGGTCGATTCCGATGTGGTCACAAATCAGTTGGCGGGTACGACGAATTCGAAGGATGCGGTCGAAGAAATGCAAGATGTGTTTGTCGAATCCTTGACGGAAGAGCTTGTTGATTTCGAGGAAGGCAAAGCGAGTGTGCTACACGTGGAAGCTTCCGTCGATTGCTTAAGCAGGATTACCCATTTTGTTGCCGATCTGGCACAGAAAACCGGAATGGAACGCATCGAAATTAGCAAGCTAAAGATCGCCGTCTACGAAGTCTGCATGAATGTAATCGAACACGGTTATCGGTTCGAGCCTGGACAATCGATCGGCGTCGAAGTGATTCCTGGGGCGGATCGGTTTGAGGTGACGATAACGGACGCGGGGGATGCGTTCGACTTTTCCGATGTGAAGCCTTATGATGTGAGAGAGGCGTTCCATCAGAAGCGTCAGGGCGGTTATGGTCTGTATATCATTCGAAAATCGGTCGATGAAGTCAAGTACGAGAGGACTACAAGAGGAGAGAACAGACTGACGCTGATCAAGAAGATTGTTTGATATAGTATTTCACCGCAGAGGACGCAGAGAACAAAAAGATTTTATGGAATTATCATGATAACATTGTTCTCGATTTTCATGTGCTCTACGAACTCTGTGGTTTTAAGTAGAATTTAAAAAGGGCGATTAGCTCAGGTGGTTAGAGTGCTGGTCTCACATACCAGAGGTCACTGGTTCAAATCCAGTATCGCCCACGAGAAAAGCCAGGACGACGAAAATCCTGGCTTTTCATTTTGTCGTTGTAAAAATGAAAATCTCTCTTTACTTTTACAGAAGACTACCGATGGTTGACATTGTCGATTTGAGGATTATGGGATCGTGAAGTGAGTCCTTCTGTTCAGGCATTGTTATCCGCAGCGCCCATTCTGTTCGCGGCGATCCTGCTGGTCGGGCTGAAGTGGCCTGCCAAGCGGGCCATGCCCATCGTGTTTGTTGTGGCTGGGTCTGTTGCTCTGGCATTCTGGGGAGTGTCCTTCAGACAAATTACAGCTTCCTCCATTCAGGGTCTTTTTATCACATTCGATATTCTGTACATCATCTTTGGCGCTATTCTGCTCCTGAATACGTTGAAACATTCACGGGCCATCGTTGCCATTCGCTCCGGTTTTGCGGGAATCAGCAGGGATCGGAGAGTGCAGGTCGTCATCATTGCGTGGCTTTTCGGCTCTTTTATCGAGGGCGCGTCCGGGTTCGGGACACCGGCCGCCATCGCAGCGCCTTTGATGGTCGCACTGGGCTTCCCTCCAATGGCTGCGGTCATGATAGGGATGATGATTCAGAGCACGGCCGTAACATTCGGGGCTGCGGGCACACCCATACTCATCGGTGTGAGGGGAGGGTTGGAGAGTCCAGAATTGCAGGCCCAGCTCGCATCCGCAGGGATGGGGCTGAATGATTATCTTCGGGCGATCGCAGCCCGAGCGGCCGTACTGCACGGCATCGTGGGGACGCTGATGCCGCTTCTCATGGTGATGATGCTGACGCGATATTTCGGCAAGAGAAAATCCTGGACTGAGGGACTTTCTGCGGCACCGTTTGCCATTTTTGGGGGGTTGGCCTTCACGGTTCCGTATACACTGACGGGCGTTTTTCTGGGGCCGGAGTTTCCTACGTTATTGGGTTCCCTCGTCGGTTTGGCAGTGGTGACGACTGCTGCGAGGAGAGGTTTCTTGATCCCGAAGGATACCTGGGAATTCCCTCCGACCAGTGAGAACAATCCAGAACGGATGAAAGCAGCGGAACATCCCATCGATTCTTCACCGGATGAACGAATGTCGTCCGGACTCGCCTGGGCTCCTTATTTGTTGGTCGCCCTCTTCTTGGTCATCAGCCGTTTGCCTCGGTTGCCCGTCGGTAGGGCGATGAGATCCGTGGCTGTCGCATGGCCCCGTATTTTGGGAACGGATGTCGCAGCATCGACCCAACCGCTTTACCTTCCGGGTACGATCCTCGTCGCGGTGGTCGTCATCACGTTTTTTCTCCATCGGATGGATTATAAACAAATACGGAGGGCGGTCGCTGAGTCGAGCAGGATTCTTCTGGGGGCCGGTTTTGTGTTGATTTTTACAGTACCCATGGTGCGGATTTACATCAACTCCGGGACGAATTCGCTGGGACTGTCCTCCATGCCCGTGAGCATGGCCGAATGGATTGCGTCGCGGGTGGGCGCTGTGTGGCCTCTGTTTTCCCCTTCCATCGGAGCATTGGGTGCGTTCATCGCGGGGAGCAATACGGTCAGTAACCTGATGTTGAGTTTGTTCCAGTACAGCGTTGCCCAGCGTCTCTTGATTTCCGGGACTCTGATCGTCGCTTTGCAGGCAGTGGGCGGAGCAGCGGGGAATATGATCGCCATACACAATGTGGTCGCAGCTTCCGCAAGTGTAGGTGTTTTGGGGCATGAGGGGGCGACGTTGCGGAGGACGATCCTGCCGACGTTATATTATGTGACTGCCGTAGGCCTGCTCGGACTGTCGGCCGTCTATTTAATCTAGCTTGAATTATTCACCACGGAATACCACAGAACAACACGGAGAAAAAGAAAAGACTGGAATAAGATGAAGAAAATTGATATGAAATAATCTCAAATACAATTTTCCTTGTCTTGCTCTGTGTTCGTCCGTGGCTTGTGAATGAATCGGATGAGATAGAAGAATTCGAAATCACCAAGGATGTGATGATGTTGAAGATGAAATATCGGAGAATCGATTCACGTTTTGTGGAGAAGCTGAGGGCTATCGTCGGGGACCAGAATGTGTTGACGGGCCGCGAATGCCTGGTCGATTATTCTCACGACGAGTTTGCTCTGAAAGATATCCGGCGGTTTCCAGAGGCGGTCGTCAAGCCTCGGACTGCCGAGGAGGTATCGCAACTTGTTCGTCTGTGCAACGAGGAGTGCATCCCGCTGACGCCAAGAGGAGGGGGAACCGGCTTATGCGGCGGCTGCGTTCCGTTGCACGGCGGCGTTCTGATGTCATTCGACAACATGGTTCGAATTCTTGAGGTCGATACAGAAAATTTGATGGCAGTTGTGGAATCGGGCGTTCGGTTGGCGGATTTTTATCGGGCCGTTGAGGGGAAGGGGTTGTTTTTCCCTCCACATCCCGGAGATGAATCAGCCACGATCGGCGGGGTCATCGCGACGAATGCAGGAGGGGCAAGGGCCGTCAAATACGGCGTCATCCGGAATTTTGTCAGGGGGACCGAAGTAGTGCTTCCTGATGGTGAGATCATCATGCTGGGAGGAAAATTTTGCAAATCTTCCAGCGGGTACAACCTGATGCATCTGATGATCGGGTCGGAAGGAACGCTCGGGATCGTGACGAAAGCGGTTATTTCTCTGATGCCGCCTCCGCAGGTCATGTACACGCTCGTTTCCTCTTACGAACGTCTGAGTGATGCGATACGCACCGTGCCCGCCATTCTCAAGAATAAGATCATTCCGATGGCCATTGAATTCGTGGAAAACGCGACGATGACGCTGAGCGCCCGATGTCTGGGCACCACCTGGCCGTTCTCCGAGGGGAATGCCCATCTCATCATGATGATTGACGGCAGCAGGTTCGAGGAGGTGGCGTGTCTCGCGGAGGCGATTCACACCATCTGTCTCGAACACAATGCCCT
>JBDRSZ010000152.1:0-15113 GCA_043824415.1 bacterium
ACCAGGCAGGCGATCAGTACCACTGGACGAGCGAGGCCTATCCCGCGGAGGAAATCAGCCTGCGCCGGGCCGCGCCTGACAACGTCGTCATCATCGATACGACGCGGGGAGAGCGTGTGATCGGTGAGGTCGATCTTTTCAGCGCGCCCATGCTCGTCCACGACGAGGCGATTTATATCCATGAAGGGTTGCAGTTTCACGTGGACAAGTTAGACTGGGAGCGGCGGAAAGCCTACGTGAGGCAGGTCAGCGTGGATTATTACACGGATTCCCAGATCAAGACGGACATCCGCGTGATAGAGGTGTTTGAATCGGATGCCGTGTCGGGAGGAAACAGGGGGAACGGAGAAGTGAGCGTGACGACTCTGGCCACGCTCTTCAAGAAAATCAAGTTTGAGACACACGAGAACGTGGGCGCGGGGAAGATCCATCTTCCGGAGATGACGATGCACACGTCGGCTTATTGGTGGGAGCTGGACGAGGGCGTAAAAGCAACCCTGTCGATGTCGGAGGCCAACCTGAGCGACGGGATGAAGGCGGTGGCCAATGTGCTGGAGAACGTCGTTCCTCTATGGGTGATGACGGATCCAAAAGATCTGAGGACCGTGCCTATGCTGCGCTCGCCTTTTTCATCCAAGCCGACGGTATACATCTACGAGCACACGCCCGGAGGCGTGGGATACAGCAAAAAGATTTTCGGGCTTCACGACGAGGTTTTAAAGGCTGCGAAGGAGCTCATCCACTCCTGCGGATGCGTCAGCGGATGTCCTTCCTGCGTCGGGCCGGTGCTGGAGGTGGGTGAGAGGGGGAAGGAGAGCGCGCTGAAGATTTTGGAGCTGGGATTACAAAGGGAATAGACGGATATGCTATTCGGCAAGTGGTCTCCACCTCTGAGGTGGAGACCACTTGATTGATGAGGGTGGTTTAATGGAATTCTATCCTAATACCTATTATCATTTGTACAACCGCACAAATAATCGTGAATTTCTCTTTAAAGAACCGGAGAACTATCAGTATTTCATTCACCAAATTTATGGAACGGTTTGAGAAAAAATTCCTGATTCTTGTCTATTGCCTTATGTCGACCCATTTTAATTTTCTGATCTACAATTTTGCAAAGGACAGCAAAGGACAGTTTTGGTCTTGCCAAGCATATTGGTATTTGGTTAAGCGCATACACGAAAGCTATAAACAAGCGCTATGATCGCAACGGATCACTTTTACAGCGACATACCAAGGCAATCCCCGTTACGGATGATCAATATCTCTTGACTCTCATGGCATACATTTATCAGAATCCTCTGCGATCCAATTTGGTAAAAAGATTAGAAGATTGGCCATATTCGAGCTATATGGAGTATATCAAGCAAGGACCAAGCACCTTGGTTGATAAGAAACGAATCTTGGACTGGTTTTCGTCGATAGAAGAATTCAAGCGGTTTTCAGAGGAAACGATTGAGAAGATCGATTCTCGGTTTTGGATTTGATTTAAAGTTGATTAAAAGATCAAGTGGTCTCCACTTTGGAAGTGGAGACCACTTTGTCACCACTTGGTCAAGTTATTTATTGCGCTGA
This sequence comes from bacterium, assembly GCA_043824415.1. Taxonomy (GTDB): domain Bacteria; phylum Zhuqueibacterota; class QNDG01; order QNDG01; family DSAB01; genus JBDRSZ01. The sequence continues at coordinate 1,576 of JBDRSZ010000152.1, forward strand.
TGAGGTATGGTCGTGGACGATGCGCCAGCCTTCTTCCGTCTTGCGGAAGAGGAGCGTGAACAAGCCTGTGGGTTCGTCGTGCTCTCTTTCGAGACGGAACCGGCCGAAGACGAAGGCGGCATCGCTCGATAGGACGGTGATGTCGAGGTCTGAGAACGTGAGCTTGCCCATAGCCTTGCTGTCCGGATACCGTGTTTTGTAGCCTTCGATCGTTGTTTGCCAGCCGTAGTTCACCCGACCTCCGCTGGCGAAACGAAGGGAGTCGGATTTCAGGTAGCCTTCCATAAATCCTTCTATGTCGAATGAGTTCCAGGCTTGCACCTGCTTTTCGAGGACGCGCAGCACTTCTTTTTTAACGGTCGTTTTGTCGAGACTTTTTTGCTCCGCGCATGTGAAAAACAGGCATCCACATAAAAGGATACGCATTATTTCTTTCATTCTCATGATGAAATCCTCCAAATATTTCAAATGATTTTTCTGAGATTCTTCCACATCGTATTCATGAAGTTTTGCCAGTATTCGTCGAATGTCGTGTTGCTCTTCAGATAGGGCGTCAGCACGCAGGAGCGGAGCACGTAAACGCTTCGCACTCTGTCCCATTCCTCTTCGGGGATGTCGAAGCGGAGGACGAATGATTTCGGGGCATCTCCGTACTCTTCGTAACTCAACTCGGTTTTTGATGTGATGAATTCGCTGTTGTAGACGGGACCCGATTTGTACGAGCACTGCTCGTAGATTTTTTGATTGAGTTGATTCATTGTTTTAAGATTGTTATTCCCGTCCTCGTTGAAGGCAAAATCGACCATGTTGAAATCGGGCTCGGTCAGGGGGAGGACGATGAAATTCCGGTCTTTGATCTCGATGGGGATGGCTGCGCGGAGCGCACCGTAAAATCGGTTCGCCCCTTCGATGCTGCATCCGATGATCCTGCCGTAGCCTGTGATGTTGAGCGGGACGACGCGATGGGCCATCCAGGTTGCGGCGACCGTGGCTCCGGCTTTGGAGCCTTCCATGATGTAGCTTCCGAGCAGGATGGGGTTGTCCTCCGTTTTCTCGAACACATAGGCTGCGAAGTAGGAGGTGAGGTCGAGGACGCGCTTGTCTTTGAATACGATGGCTCCCGATGCGTATGGGACGTAGCCCATTTTGTGCGGATCGATGGTGATGGAATCTGCTTCGGGCATGGCCCGGTAGGCGTCGTAGACTTCTCTCTTGGGCCAGTCGATTTCCGGGCTGATGATGCTGCGTTCGCGCAAGGTTCGTTTGAGCGTGTCGAAGTCCATGAACGCGTTTTCCTCGTCCAGGAAGACGGTGCGCGCGTACCCGCCGTAGGCGGCGTCGATGTGGAGGTAGAAGGAGATGCCTTGTCTTTCGTACTCCTTTCGCAGTCTGACGATTTCGTGGACTTCGTCGACTGCGCCCTCTTCCGTGGAGCCGACGACTGCCACGACGGCGAGGATGGGTATTTTTTGCTCGATCAATCCGTCGATGGTCTGCTTGAGATGACGGATGTCCATCCGGTAATCGTCCTTTACCTGTATGGTGATCAGGTTGTCCTGGCCCGTGCCCAAGATATCCGCAGCCTTAACCCATGAGTAATGCTTGGATTGGGGAACGAGCACTTTTCCGAGAAGATGTCCACGCACTCCGGTGCCCCGTACCGAATGACGGAGGACCTCTTCCATTTTTCCGGATACCTTGATTTTATCCAATAAATCCAAAGTTCTGTGGATTGGCATATTCAGCAACTGCCAGTCGGTTAGATTCTTCACAAGTTCCGGCTGCACCTGTTTGATTGCGTGCGGTATGGATTTGACATTTCTTGCCACCCAGAATCCTTCGTAATTGGCGACGGTCCCGCCCGATGCGATGTGTCCCCACGACCGCGCAGGATCGTACCCCAGCATGCAGGCCAGCTGTCTGCCGACTTCGATTTCGAGGGATGTCGTGATGGGCGACGCTTCGTAGGCGCAATTGTTCGGATTGTAGAGGAGCGTCAGGATGTACCCTAAGTTGGCGGCCATGAGGGTGTCGGCCGTCATGTGGCCGAGATACCGTGGAGAGAACCAGGGTACAGAACTTTTCTGCAGGTTGGCCGCAAGCTCGACGAGGGCTTCCTTCGTTTTTTGGAGAGTGGCCTTGAAGTCTTCCTTTTTCTCGTCCGACCGGGTGAGAACCGGCTTATCGTCCGGGTGGAAATCTCGACGCCAGTCCATATGATCGTCGATCATCCAGTTGAGAATGGCCTTGAAGAATTTTTTATTCTCCGATCGGGGACCGAGGAAGAGCGCTTTCTCGTGGATCATGGTCATGGTTTTCCTCATCGTAAGCATTTAAATGATTCACCACAGAGTATCACAGAAAATCACAGAAAAAGAAGAAATATAGAGTTGCAATAAGTAATATCAGATTCAGTCTGTTTTATCATTTTGCCGGATATTTTCGTTTCAGTGTTTGAACAGTTGTGTTGTACTCTGTGTGTTGAGGCGTATTCCAAAGAAATTGACTTGGTGTCGATGTGTTCTTTCAAATCGAGCGGGATTGTAATGAGAATATAAGGTATGACGTGCATCATTTCAAGGGAAAAAACACGTTGAATTTTCAGATGATTCCCCTTATATTAAATTCCACTGGTTCGGTCAGAACAGCACAAGATTATGAAATTTTCATGTATCCAATGAGGAAGACGCAATGCCCAAGAAGAGTCGGTTTGCCGAGAATGTAAGCAGGCTGATGGGTTCAAACCAGACCGCGTTGATCATCGTTGCGTCGCTCATCGGCATACTGGGCGGGTTCGGGGCTGTGGGGTTTCGGTACAGCATTCGATTTTTTCAGTGGATATTCTGGCGCACATGGCAGTACACGCTGCCGTACGTCCAGGGATTGCCCTGGTACGCCAAGCTGATTCCGCCGGCCTTGGGCGGCCTGATCGTAGGGCCGATTGTTTATTACTTTGCAAGAGAAGCCAGGGGACACGGCGTGCCCGAAGTGATGGAAGCTGTCGCTCTTCGTCACGGCATCATCCGTCCCAAGGGTCGTGCTCGCCAAAATAACTGCGTCAGCAGTTTGTATCGCGTCGGGAGGCTCGGTTGGCAGGGAGGGGCCGATTGTCCAAATCGGGTCGGCGCTCGGGTCGACTGTGGGTCAATGGCTCCGCATGTCGGGGATGCGGCTGAAGACGCTCGTCGGCTGCGGTGCGGCAGCGGGGATCGCCGCGACGTTCAACGCTCCCGTTGCGGGCGCGCTGTTCGCAGCCGAGATCATTCTGGGCAGTTTCGGCGTGGCCCAATTCAGCCCGATCGTCATCTCGTCCGTCCTGGCGACGGTGATCTCCCGGACGGTGATGGGGAACGAACCGGCTTTCATCGTTCCCAAGTACCAGCTTCTGACAACGTGGGAGCTGATTCCGTATGTCTTGCTGGGTTTTTTAGCGGGCGTTGTGGGCGTCGCATTCATCCGTGTGCTGTACGCGGCTGAGGACGCGTTCGAGAAAGCGCGGATTCACGCCCTGAGCAAGCCCATCTTGGGCGGACTGATTTTAGGAGCCATCGGCATCCAATTCCCTCACATCTTCGGCGTTGGCTACGAGACAATCAACGTGGCCCTGACGGGAGGATACTCACTCGCCGTTTTCGTCGGGCTGATGCTTCTTGAAGATGATCGCGACACCCATCACAATCGGTTCAGGGGGATCGGGAGGTATATTCGCTCCCTCTCTGTTCTTGGGGAGCGCTCTTGGAGGCGCTGTGGGTTCGTTGTCCCATTCGATGTATCCGGCGCTCATGGCTGCGCCCGGAGCGTATGCCTTGGTGGGAATGGGAGCCGTCGTGGCGGCGACGACGCACGCACCCCTGACGGCAATGGTGATGATCTTCGAATTGACGAATGACTACCATATCATCCTTCCATTGATGATTTCCTGCGTGTTGGCCAGCATCGTGGCCCGCTGGCTGTTAGAAGAATCGATTTACACGATGAAGCTGTCGCGCAGGGGCGTGAACATCAAGCAAGGCATTGAGACGAACCTCTTTCGCAGCATCAAGGTCAGCGAAGTCATGCGGCCCGATGCCGAGGTTTTAAGAGAAGACATGGGTTTCTCGGAGCTTTTGGCCCATGTCCTGAAGAGCCATCACATCAATTTTTCCCTCGTGGATGAAGGAGGCCGGCTGCAATCGATGGTCTATGCGAGGGATCTGAGGCCCTATATACAGCGTCAGAGACAGGCCAGTGGATTGCGCGCGAAGGATCTCAGTCATCCGATTGAATACTGGATTACACCCGAGGATTCGCTCGATATGGTTAATAAAGCTTTTGAAAAGGGAGACATCAATGAATTGCCCGTTGTCGACTCTGCGGATTCGCGCAGGGTGGCAGGTATGGTGTTCCGGAGGGATGTGGCAGCCGCATACAATGAGGTGGCGCTGAAGCAGAATATGGTCTGGGGTCTGCAGACAGGGATTCAGCTGTCGGGACCGGCGGAGAAGGTGAATCTTGCCGACGGCGTCAGTATGACGGAGATCGATGTGCCGGGCATTTTTGTGGGCAAGACCGTCAAGGAAGTGGGAGAACAGTATTCGCACGGTCTGCAATTCGTCCTTATCAAACAGACGAAACTTCAGAAAGGGAGGATGGAAACAAGAACGATTCTCCCGAAGGCATCCTACCGCTTCGAACATGGCGACCGCGTCGTCATCGTCGGCAAACAGGAGGATGTGAACCGGTGGAAGGACGGCGGGGTTTGATTTCGAATAATTGCTGTATTGTGACACAGATATCAATCTATTTTTATAATGAGCAATGTAAATATCAAATATCAAAATGCCTGCCTGCCGCAGGCAGGGAAAATAGCAAATCAAAATTTAAAAAGATACACAAAACCGGCCTCTGAAATTTTGTGTTGAGGATCAGAATGATTCGATCATTTTCCATTTTTATTTGTCATTTTGATATTTGAATTTTAAATTTTCATTTATAGTAGAATGATTCAATACCATTTTTCTGAAAACAAAGATGTACCTCGTCACACTATAGGAGGAGAAAAATGATACATGGACTGTTCTGGTTTGTACCTGTTGGATCGATCATGGCTCTGGTTTTCGCGTGGGTTTTCTACAGACAGATGTTGAAAGAGAGCGAGGGCACGGAGCGGATGGCCACGATTGCGGCTCACGTTCGCAAGGGAGCGATGGCCTACCTGAAACAGCAGTACAAAGTCGTGACGATCGTTTTTATCGGACTGACGTCTGTGTTCGCGTTTTTAGCGTACGGCTTGCATCTTCAGAATCCGTGGGTTCCTTTCGCGTTTTTGACGGGCGGGTTCTTCTCCGGATTGGCCGGTTTTTTCGGGATGAAGACAGCGACGTATGCGTCCGCGCGTACGGCGTGCGCGGCTCAGAAATCGTTAGACAGCGGACTGAAAGTGGCATTTCGCAGCGGCGCTGTGATGGGGCTCGTCGTCGTGGGCCTGGCGCTCTTAGACATTTCCGTGTGGTTCATCATACTGAATGCTGTTTACCCGGCGACGGAAGGATCTGGCCACAATCTCGTCATCATCACGACGACGATGCTGACGTTCGGGATGGGGGCTTCGACGCAGGCGTTGTTCGCGCGCGTGGGGGGCGGCATTTTCACGAAGGCAGCGGACGTGGGTGCGGACCTTGTGGGAAAGGTCGAGGCCGGCATCCCCGAGGACGATCCCAGAAATCCGGCCACGATTGCGGACAACGTGGGAGACATCGTGGGCGATGTGGCAGGTATGGGGGCCGACCTGTATGAATCGTACTGCGGCTCGATTTTGGCTACGGCCGCCTTGGGAGCTGCGGCGTTTTTATCGAATCCTGCGATGCAGTTCAGGGCGGTCATCGCCCCGATGTTGATAGCGGCTGTGGGTACGGTTCTGTCGATCTTGGGTGTGTACGCCGTCAGGACGAAAGAGGGCGCGAGTCAGAAGGATCTTTTGGGGGCCCTCGGAAGAGGTGTGAACCTGAGTTCCGTCCTCATCGTCATCACATCCTGGATCGTCCTCCGACTGCTGGGTCTTCCGAACGCTTGGGGCATCTGGGGATCGATCGTCGTGGGCCTGCTGGCCGGTATTGGCATCGGGAAGATGTCGGAGTACTTTACGTCGCACTCGTTCAAACCGACCCGGTTGATCGCTGAGAACGCGAAGACCGGTCCGGCGACGGTGATCATCGCCGGCCTGGGAACGGGGATGCTCTCCACAGCGTTTCCTGTCCTGTTTATCGTCGTCGGGATAATACTGGCCTATCTGTTTGCCTCTGGATTCGATTTCTCCAATATGGGCGTTGGATTGTACGGGATCGGGATCGCTGCTGTCGGCATGCTCTCCACCTTGGGCATCACATTGGCGACGGACGCATACGGTCCGATCGCGGACAATGCCGGCGGGAACGCGGAGATGAGCGGGCTGGGCAAGGAAGTCCGAAGCCGGACGGATGCTTTGGACGCGCTAGGGAATACGACGGCTGCAATTGGCAAAGGATTCGCCATCGGGTCTGCCGCTCTGACGGCTTTAGCGCTTATGGCGTCGTACATTGAGGAGTTGAAGATCGGGCTCATACGTATCGGTGAGAGCGTGCTTGAACTGGGTAATGGTCAGACCGTCAAGATCGCGACTGCGAGTTTAAAGGACTTTATGAATTATTATGATGTCAACCTCATGAATCCGAAAGTGCTTTCGGGTGCGTTTGTGGGTTCTATGATGGCGTTCGTGTTTTGCGGACTGACGATGAAAGCCGTGGGCCGGGCTGCTGCGAGGATGGTGGATGAGGTCCGCCGTCAGTTCCGCGAGATCGAGGGGATTTTAGAGGGCAAAGCGGAACCGGATTACGCGCGGTGCGTGGCCATCTCGACAAAGGGCGCCCAGGCAGAAATGATGCTTCCGTCGTTCCTGGCCATCATCGCTCCTGTGACGATGGGTCTTGTTTTCGGTGTCCCGGGCGTGATGGGACTGCTCGTCGGCGGGCTGGCGACAGGTTTTGTATTGGCGGTTTTCATGGCCAACGCGGGCGGGGCGTGGGACAACGCGAAAAAGTATATCGAGGAAGGAAACTTGGGCGGCAAGGGGTCCGATGCGCACAAGGCGGCCGTGATCGGCGATACCGTGGGCGACCCCTTCAAGGATACGTCGGGTCCGAGTCTGAACATCCTCATCAAGCTGATGAGTATGGTGTCCATCGTGATGGCAGGGATTACGGTGGCGTTTTCATTGTTGTGATTGAGTCATAAGAGGCGTCGTATGAGAAAGCCGGGTCATCCCGACCTTTTTATATCGAGGTAAAATTTTTTATCTGTTGATCATTTTTCTCTTGACTTTAATAAAAAAAGAAATTAATATAGCAACACACTATCCTGAAATTATATTAATCTTCTGACATTATCTTTATCACCTTTCGTTGTTCAAACGAGGGAGTGTTGTATCGATTAAGTTAATTAATGCATCAATTCCGAAAAGGTAAATCCCGGGAAACCGGGAGACACAAAGCCACGGGTCTAAAGTAAGCTGTTTGCCTTAGGGGGTAAGCGGTTTACGAATTCTTCCTTGAGAGGGATTTCATCCCTTCGAGGAGTGTATTGGCTTACCATGACAGCCGGACTGCCGAAGCATCCGAATAGATGCATGCAGTCCGGTTTTTTATTCTTGGGTGATTTACTCGAGGAGGTTTTGAAATGAAAAGGCGATTCGTATTTTTGACGATTCTCACCTTGCTTCTTGCGAAGGCCGTCTTCGCCCAGAAGATGACCGTCAAGGATGACGGGGGCAATGTCCTGATGGAGGTGAACGACGAGGGATTGCAGGATTCGATTACCCTGCCCTCTATGGGCGTCGAGCCCGTCGTCAAGGCCAACAAGCTGTACAACTTCGACGGTGTGCTGTACTGGAACTTAAGCGACAAAATGCCCGATCAGACAGGCCACAGCAGCAAGTACCTGACGACTAATCGGACTAATGCAAGCTGGTCGTCTCTCACCATACCCGAAGGCCACATCTTAGATGCGTCCGATGGTTCTCCTGTCGATGCCTTACAGGTTGATGAAGAAGGTCGTGTGCTTGTGGGTACACAAGCTTCCTTTTTCTTGTTTGAGGCGAATGGTGCAGCCTCCAACTGGAGCGGGGCTGGACGTTTTAAGAATACTGGTATGGCTGAATATGGGTATGGTGTGTTCGCAGAGTGTTTAAGCGTGACCACTTCCGGGTGGGGTGGATACTTCAAAGGAAAGTATCATTGTATTTATTCAATGGTAACCAATGATGGACTCGGTCTTTATTCTGGTTTATACACCCTGGTGAAAGGTGGTTCGGGAACGAACTATGGTCTCATGAGTCAAGTAGTGGATGGATGAATGAATGAATGAAGATAATAACAATTCTTTAAATACCCAAAAGGTTTTTTATTCAAAATGAAAATCGCTCAGGTTAGGTCATAAATTAGCTAAAAAGGAAATGAAAAACTAATGGAAAAAACTCAATTTTTTTTAATTTCAGGAGTCCTGCTAATAACATTGACTTTGTCCGCAAGGGCGAATAATATCACAGTGGGAAGATCAACCATCACCAGGGTGAGCACCTCCCAAAATAATGGCTTTGTCCAATTCGATCTTGTCCAGAATCATACTTTAAAGAATACGGGTAGGACACGATTCCACTTGACATCTGCTAACCATTTGAACAATGGGGGTTTCGAGACAGGAGATCTTACTGCTTGGTCCGTGACTGGTAGCGCAGCTCACGTGGAGGTACTACAGACGACTGACTTCATCGTATCCGGCGGAACTGACGACTTCGACACTTCGATCCTTAGCCGAAGCTTTACCCTCAACCCAGGCGATGTGCCAGCCACGCTGAGCTTCGATTGGAGCTTCATGACCTCTGAAGGCACGCGCGCTTTGGATCCGTACGATGATTTCTTCCATGTGAGGCTCAACGGCGAAGTGATCCTGGCGGGGAGCAAACCCGGTGGCAGCTCACCTTATCCAGACGTGGCGACCGATGGAGCCTCCTACCAAGTGACCAGCGTTGGCAGCAATGGGAGTACGCTCGGGAGCGATTTCGTGAAAGGCAGAAGTAGTTTCTCCAATTTCAGCATGGTCATCACTGATCCGGGCACTTACACGCTGGAGTTTCTGGTGGCGGATCAGGAAGATAACGATATTGACTCTGGCTTGCTGGTGGACAACGTGCAGTTGCAGATGGCAGGGCTAACAAATGGGAGTTTCGAGAATGGAGATCTCACAGATTGGATCGTGGCTGGCAGCGCAGCTCGTGTGGAGGTACTACAGACGACGGACTTCATTGTATCCGGCGGAACTCTCGACTACGACACTTCGATCCTTAGCCGAAGCTTTACGCTCAACCCAGGCGATGTGCCAGCCACGCTGAGTTTCGATTGGAGCTTCATGACTTCTGAAGGCACGCGCGCTCCGGATCCATACGATGATTTCTTCCATGTGACGCTCAACAACGAAGTGATCCTGGCGGGAAGCAAACCCGGTGGCAGCTCACCCTATCCGGACGTAGCGACCGATGGAGCCTCCTACCAAGTGACCAGCGCTGGTAGCAATGGGAGTACTTTAAACAGCGATTTCACGAAAGGCCGAAGCAGTTTTTCCAATTTCAGCATGGTCATTACTGAGCCGGGCACTTACACGCTAGAGTTCCTGGTAGCGGATCAGGCAGATAACAATTTAGATTCCGGCTTGCTGGTGGACAACGTGCAGTTGCAGTTGGCAGGGCTGACGAATGGGGGTTTCGAGACAGGAGATCTTACTGATTGGTCCGTGGCTGGTAGCGCGGCTCGCGTGGAGGTCCTACAGGCAGTCAACTTCACTCCAAACATCATCCCGACTGACGCCAATTACTTCGCTCTTCTGAGCACTGGCCCTGGGTCACTTAACGGAATTCCTCAGGGCAACATAGATAGCTTTGGACGTCCCGAACCAACCGAAGGCAACTATTTCGCGCTGCTAAGTACCGGTCCCGGTGGAGTTAACAACAGCTCTCAAGGTAATATAGATAGCTTTGGACGCCCCGCACCAACCGAAGGCAACTATTTCGCGCTTTTAAGTACTGGTCCCGGCATTGTTGACATGACCAATACCCCTCAGGGGAATATAGATAGCGACCCAGTCGGAACTTTCGACTACGACACCTCTATCCTACATAAGACATTCACCCTGAGCGCAAGCGATGTACCAGCAACTTTGAACTTCGACTGGAGTTTCTTGACTGGCCATGCCTCTAATACGCCCGATGTCTTCGATGACTTCTTCCAGGTGACGCTCAACGGTATCGTAATCTTGTCGGGAAGCCGGCCCATTGGTGGTGTGTCACCTTACCCGGACGTGGTAACCGATGGAGCCACCTACTTGGTGAATAGCACTGGGACAACCAACAATAGCCAGTTTGCGAATGGTAGAAGCCGTTTCTCCAATTTCAGCATGGTCATCACTATCCCGGGCACTTACACGCTGGAGTTTCTGGTAGCGGATCAGGCAGATAACAATTTAGATTCCGGCTTGCTGGTGGATAACGTGCGGATTCCTGTGCCTGAGATGGATGTGCAGCATCCAGCAGGGACTTCCATTGCTGATGGTGGAAACGACAATGTAGGCAATCAGAATGTGGGTGCGGTGAATCTCACCTACACTATTGATAATAGTGTTGGCACGGCTACGCTCACCATTCCAGTCGGCGGTATCACGGCCTCCAACTATGTCAACACCAGTGGATTCTCCATGAATACGGCCCTGCCCCTGAACGTGGCTGCTGTGGGGGTACGGCCACCCTGGACGTTTCGTTCAACGTGGACGCTGCCGGCGCCTTCAGCCTGGACATGGACATCGCCAACAACGACGGGAACGAAAATCCGTATGACATCGCTGTCAGCGGCACTGGAATAGGCTCCGAGATCGATGTGCAGCGCCCCGCAGGTGCTGGGAATTCCATTGCTGACGGCGGCACGGACAACGTGGGCAATCAGGGCGTGGGCGTGGTGAACCTGACCTACACCATCGACAACACCTCGGGTACGGCTCAGCTCACGGTGACGGGTGCCACAGCTTCGAATTATGTGAACAGCAGCGGTTTTTCCGTGGTCACAGCCATGCCGCTGAACGTGGCTGCCGGTGCGACGGGCACGCTGCAGGTGTCGCTCAACACATTGACTAACGGCGCCTTCAGTTTTGACATGGACATCGCCAACAACGACGGGAATGAAAATCCATATGACATCAAGGTTTCGGGCACAGTAACCGACGCAGACGGCGACGGCATCGTCGATTCCATCGATAATCCCACGGGCGACCGCGACGGCGACGGGACTTTAAACCATCTCGACTACGATCCGTCCGGTTGGATCTACAATGAGAACACCGGAGAGATCATCACCGGCGGTACGATTTCCGTGTCCCCACCTGCGGGCGTGACCATCACCCAGACCGGATCGTCCGGATACTATCAGTTCTTCGTTTCCTTGCCAGGGATATACACGCTGTCGTACACACCGCCGGCGGGCTACAATTTGAGTACCACACGTCCGGCCCAGGCCGGTGCCCTGGACCCCACGGGCGGGCCCGGCCCGTACGCCGTGGGTCTGGGAAGCAAGGACGGGGCCACCAACAAGCTGACCGACTGGACCCAGGCCAACAACCCGTACTACTGGCAGTTCGACCTGGTACTGACCGATCCCACCGTTATAAACAACAATATTCCAATATTCGGTACGGACTACGGCGACGCGCCTGATCCGAATTATCCGACACTGCTGGCCAACAACGGGGCGCGTCATACCACCGGCGCCCTGTTCCTGGGTTCGTTGGTCGACGCCGACGCCAACGGCCAGCCAAACGCCACGGCCACGGGCGACGACACAGACGGCACGGACGACGAAGACGGAGTTGTATTTTCTACCGAGATCCGCCAGGGCGCTCAGACCACGGTTCAGGTAACCGCCTCTCAGGCGGGTAAATTAGACGCCTGGATCGACTTCAACGGCGACGGGGACTGGGACGATGCCAGCGAAAAAGTCTTCAACAACCAGGCCGTCGCAGCCGGAGCCAACAACCTGAACTTCATGACACCCATCACAGATAAAACAGCAGCAGTTACCTCCTTTGTCCGATTCCGGCTCTCCAGTGCAGGCGGCTTGGCCTACACCGGCCCGGCAGCAGACGGCGAGGTGGAGGACTATCCGGTTACGATAAAACCCGTGACCATACGCATCAAAGCGCCCAACGGTTACGAGAGTTATATGGGCGGAAGCCAGATCAAGGTCGAGTGGGTGTCCGATCCTAAAGGTTTGAGCACGGTGACGTTAAAATACTCGACGGACGACGGAGCGACCTACCCGGACCTCGTCGCCTCCAGGACAGTCAACGACGGGTGCTATGAGTGGACGGCGCCAACCATTCATTCGAATCGCGTGAGAGTCAAAGCGGAAGTGGACGGATGGCCGATGGCCGTGGACGCGAGCGACGAGCCATTCGCAATCGATTCAGAGCTGCCGAAGGTCGAGCTTTTTACCCCCAACGGGGTCGAGGCCTGGTCAGCAGGCGCCACGCATATCATCACCTGGAAAGCGACCGACAGCTTCGGTCTGACCTACAAGCCCATTCGTCTGCGGTACTCGACAGACGGGGGCAAGACATTTCCGTTCATCATCGCGTGGCAGGAGGACAACGACGGTTCGTACGAATGGCAATTGCCTGCGGACCTCAACTCGGACAGCGTGCGCGTCAAGATCAAAGCCATCGACTCGGCGGGGAATGAAGCCTGCGACGAATCGGACGCGGACTTCTTCGTGCACAAGTCGCAGCTCCGGCTGACCACACCCAACGGGGGAGAGGTATTGAGAGGCGGGTCCAAGCACACCATCCGCTGGGTGAGCGACCTTGGAGCGGGAAGAGTCAGAATACAGTACTCATTAAACGGGGGCGAAACCTACGTACAGAACATCGCGGACGGAGAGGACAACGACGGCGAGCACGTCTGGACAGTTCCCGAGTTGAATACCCAGACCCTGAGAATCAGGATCGGTGTTAAAACATCTGTCGTTGTGGAGGATGCGAGCGACGCGGACGTCGTCGTGGACAGTAAGCCGCCTTCGGTCGCCGTCCAAACACCCAACGGGGGAGAAATCATCGATGCGGGAGGCGCGTATCGGATCACCTGGACAGCCTTAGACGGAATCGGACTGGCGGACAACCCCATCACGCTGAGCGTCTCCACGGATGGCGGTGCGACCTACCCGAATACAATCGCCACGGCAGAAGCGAACGACGGAGCGTACGACTGGAAAGTTCAAGGGGGCACCAACTCGACGCAAGTGCGCGTGAGGGTAACAGTCGTAGACCGGGCAGGATTCGAAAGCTCGGATGACAGCGACAAAGACCTGAGCGTTCGGCCGGCCACGGCCTCCATGGCATCGCCCGAGAGCGGGGAAGTGCTCCGGGGAGGTGCAGAACATGTCATCACATGGAACTCGAATCAGACAAACCAGACCGTCACATTGCAGTATTCG
>JBDRSZ010000153.1:0-8885 GCA_043824415.1 bacterium
CAAACAAGATTTTCAAACGAACAATTTATCCAGAGCCCCACCTCAATTGAGTTAGCCACAAACCTATTTTTAAAATCCATTTGTATCGTTCATCTCTGTCGATCATCGTCGCTCCATTTTTCATGGGAAAGAAGAGGACGATGAGAGGGCCACGTCTTTTTTAGGGTATATACCCTGAAAAAAGATAAAGAAATTGCTGAAGAGCAGAGAGTAAGCTCTATAATGAACATGCAATCCGCAAAGCCATTTTGGATCAAAGGAGATAATCTATCATGAGGACAAAGATAAAATTCAGAATAAATTGGATCGTTTTTGCATTTTTGCTGCAGAGTTTTCTCGGTTCGACCTATGCTTTAGAAACGGCCATCGAGGATCCTCCGAGTGGTGCAATCCGGGGGAAAGTGGTGGATGCGTCCACCGGAGAACCTTTAATGGGCGCCAATGTTTTTCTCGAACATACGTCGATCGGATGTGCCGCAAATGTCAGCGGCGAATATCATATCTTGAAGGCACCCATAGGTACGTTCCATCTCGTGGCCTCGATGATTGGTTACATAATGGAGCACAAAGTCGTTACGGTCACTCCAAATAGTGTCATCTCAGTGGATTTCAAATTACAATCTACCATACTGGAGATGGGTGCTATTGTGGTTACGGGTACTGCGACGCCCCATATCTACGAGGACAGCCCAGTGAGAACTACGGTCATTCCGAGAAAACTCATCGAAAAAAAACAGTCCGTGAACCTGGCTGAAGCGCTTTCTTTTGCGACGGGTGTCCGGGTGGAAAACAGTTGTCAAAACTGTAACTTTTCACAGGTCAGGATACTTGGACTGGACGGGAAGTACTCCCAGATTCTCATAGACGGCGATCCGGTGGTGAGCAGTCTTGCCGGTGTATACGGTTTAGAACAGATTCCAGAGGAAATGATCGATCAGATTGAAATTGTGAAAGGTGGTGGTTCTTCACTTTACGGTGGGGGAGCCGTCGCTGGTGTTATTAACATGATCACCCGACGTCCGATGACGAATCAAGTTCGGCTGAGGTATCTCAGAAACTCAGTTGAAGGTGATATGGACCAACGGCTGGGTGCAACAGCAGAATTTATCAATACCAGCGCTACGTCGGGAGGGTACATCTTTGGTTCTGCACGGCAGCGGAATCCCCACGACCATAACGGCGACGGATACAGTGAACTCGGAGAATTAAATAACGAATCGTTGGGTTTCAACTGGTATCTTAAACCGTCCGAAACGGGCGAGTTTTATGTCCATCTACACCGTATCCACGAGCAGAGGCGGGGGGGGAATAAATTAGATCTGCCGCCGCATGAGGCAGAAATCGCAGAAGCGCTGGAGCACTGGCGATGGGGAGGGACGTTCCGATGGAGTCAGCGGCCCAGTCCTCTCTTTGATTATCGTTTCTACTACTCGTTTGCTCTTCAGAAACGGAAATCATATTATGGAGGACTTGGCGGATACACGCTTGCAGACACACTGGAGGCCTTATCGTTTTACGGAAAGACCGACAATCCTCTCCACGTGGGGGGCGCTCAGATGAACTACAATTTAGGAAGCCAACTTCTCACAGCAGGAATCCAATATTCGAGGGATGGATTGGAGGATAGAGCCACTGCCAACCCGTTGTATTATATCGATGAAGTTTATACCAATTTCGGTGTGTTCTTGCAAGATAATCTCCATTTTGGAAAAGAGGAAGAGGTGGAATTTGTCGTCGGCGCCCGTATCGATAAGCATTCCGAGATAGACGATTGGATTCTCAGTCCGCGAATCAACGCAAAATTTCAGTTAGGTGGAGGCCTGACCTTGAGAGGCGCGTTTACCACCGGATTCAAGCCGCCTCAGACGTACGATGAGGATCTTCACCTCTGTGGAATCGGAGGAGACCAGAGGGTTACCCGAAACGCGGATGATCTGAAGTCGGAAAAAAGCTATTCTTTCTCCGGAGGCTTCGAATTTCAGAACATCGTCGGTAAGGTTCCAATGATGGCCGGTTTGACAGGATTCATGACGACATTGAAAGATGCGTTCACAGAAGAGTTCGTTTCTAAAACGGGAAATATTGAACGATGGGAGCGGGTCAACGGCAGCGGAGCCCGAGTCAGGGGGGTTGAATTTGACTTAGGTATCAGACCTGCACGTCGAGTTGAATTGCGTGGAGGCTTAACTTATAAAAAGAGTGAATATGAAGAGGTTCTCGAAGATTGGAATACAAGAAATTTCCTGAGAACGCCGGATTTATACGGGAACATCTGGATGTTGCTCGAGCTGTCTTCGAATATAACTTTATTTACATTCGCAAATTATTCAGGCCGGGCGGACGTACCCCATGAGATCGTCGTCGAAGGCCAGGACGATCCGCTTTTTGTATTGGAAAAGAGTGATCCTTATTTGGAAATTGACCTGGGTCTTTCCTTTGGTATCCCATTGATAACAGGTGTCAATAGCAAGTTAAGTGTAGGTTTAAAAAATATAACAAACACGTATCAGAAAGATCTTGACAAGGGACCCAACCGCGATCCAGCCTATGTGTACGGTCCGATTCGTCCAAGAACGTTCTACGTGAGTCTTGAGACAGTTTTTTAGGCATGATTATGATGATCTAATCATTCTTTAGTGGGATCGTGATTCTACTTTCGGTCGGGATCGGAGGCGTTCTGGTCATTTATTCCCTTCTCGTCATTCCTGCGACCATATCTGCCATGTACACAGAAAAATGGGGCAAAAGACTGGCGATCGCCTATTGTCTCGGAGTGGTCATCACGATGGCTGGTTTGGCATTTTCTTACATATTTGATTTTTCCTGCGGTCCTTCGGTGGTGACTTTTTTAGGAATTGCATTGGTTGTGGCCGCGTTAATCAGTAAATTTCGTCCAGTCAAGACCTGATGGGGAAAGAGCCATGAATTTGATTCAATATCTTGTCTATGTCGTATGTACGGCGTATATCGTTTGGTGGCTGGTCGGAGCCATCCATCGAAAAGAGAAGCACGAGATCACGATGGCCGCAGGAGCCTGGCTTTTTATCACACTCTGTTTTGAATCGTTCGGTGAAGTATTCGGGCTCGATTATTGGACCCTGGAGTCGCCGTCCTTCTTGAAGATGATCGCCGCCGTGTTCTTGGTCAGCTCGGGAGCGATCTTCTTTATCTCATCCCAGACGATGCGTCGGAAGGGAAAGCCCGAGAAAGGATGGGAGCAAACAACGGAACTCATTGACACTGGCATTTTTGGCGTTGTTCGCCATCCGATTTATTTTTCAGCATTCGTAGGACTGCTTGGCGTTTTTTTGATGAGAGTATCCCTCTTGTCTGTCATCCTCGCGCCCATAGGAGGCGTATTATTTCTCTTATCGGCACGATACGAGGATCAATATAACGAAAAAAAATTTGGCCCGATGTACCGCGCGTACAGAGAAAGGACGAAATTTTTTATTCCGTTTATCTATTAACAGCATTCAATAAGAGGATAATTACTTCTCGATTGAAGCCGGTGGTTTCCACCGGCTTTTATATGGATGATGAAGGAATGGATTATCTCAATGATCGGACGATTTCTCGCGATAGCCTTTGCTTGAGTGATGAGAATTCGATATTCTTCTGATCCAATTCTGTGGACCACAAGACCTTTCCGGATTGGGGATGGATGATGCGTGCATGGGCAGAGTGAATTATCACTTCGCCTCCGTAGGATTTATACGCATATCGCATACCCGTGTCGATGATAGCATCCAATTTTAAAAACCGTGCACCCTGTATGGCGATGTCCATGGGATTTACCGGTTCGGAAGTCAGTATGGACGACGGATCGATGTTCTTCATACGCGCGGCTCTTTTTTGGGCATCATAATATTGATTGACGGTATCGCGGACGCTATCCCACTGAAATACCTGAAAACCGGCTTCCATCAGAGCCAATTCGACCGATCGATTCAATTCATCGACGAGCATGTCCTTCGATCCAACGATTGTGATTTTCTGAATATCCGATGTAACGTTATTTTCTCGAATTTCTGTAACGGATGGTTTACGAGTATCTCGCTTGTAAGAAACGCTGTTCCCGGACCAGGTCAGACTCGTTCCTACTGAGACGGAGTAGTATCGGTTATCCCGATTGATATACGAATACCCGCCTTTTATATAAATTCGCATGGATGATGAAATCGGCACACTCACTCCAATGAATCCCCGAATTTCACCTTGATTAGATTTAAAAGATGTCAGCGAGTATTCTCCGTTACCGGTCAGTAAATCCTCCCGACGAAATGTATGGCAAAATCCATAACCCCCTGCTGCGAAGAAAGGACCGAAGATAGGAATCCTTAACATGGGAATGAGAGACCAGCGAGACTGGTAAACGAGTCCGCCGTTCTCTGTTAATGGTGCGTGTGTTCCCATTGTTCCATCTATTTCGATCCAAAACCATCTTCCAGAAATACTCAATTCAGGAGCAAAGGTATACAGCCAATGACCTGTCCATCGGTTGTTGCAGAGTTTTAGACCAAGATTAATGTCTGCACGAGCGCTAAAGACGAATGAAAAGATGGATATAATACAGCTCAGGATTGCCGTTCTTCGAGTCAATTTCATTTTTCCCTCTAAGGACAAATATTAACAAAACTATTGCAAATTTATTGCCAAAACGTTTGAATGTCGTCTTGAACTTAGAACTGAACTTGAAGTGCATTCATCGTTTTTACATTTTGGATGATTTTGCTTGACTTTTAATAAAATATGGCATATATTTCCAAAAAATGAGATTATCAATCAGAATGACGGCGCGAGCCGTCATCTTTATTTTGGTGAACACGATGGTAATATTTCGGCCAGAGTGTTTTGTTTCCGGTTATCATTCAGGAGATTACTTGTAACGATTGCATCATGTTACAGCTTTAAATACGACGTGTTATAGTTTGGCAATATATTTGCTCTCTTTGTTTAAGTTTTTAATACGCCTTTATGGGATTTTAGTCTTAGGGAGGATAGAGTAATGAATCGGAGTCTCCGTTTTTTCCTTGCATCGGCTGCCGTCATCCTCGCAAATACTACGCTGATCGGACAAGGAGTTATCCAGCGAATTACACATCCGGATGCTATCGGAGGAAATTTTATCGCCACGCATTTGGATGGTTTGGCCGAGAGTACATCTGCGGGGCCGGGTGTAGAATTATTTCTCAAGTATTCTGTTTCCCCCAAGTTCTCCATTTCTGCGGGAGCAGGAGTCAGCTCTATTTATGATGAGATGCTGACTTCTCAGAACTTTAAGCAGGTATTGCTTCCAGACGTAAATCTGCGTGGAGCAATCAACCTCATTACCGGGAAGAAGTTTACGCCTTTCTTATTCGGAGGTTTATGCGCATTCGGATGGACCTGGACTGATGGCAATTCTCCAACGACTGATCGCTATTATGATGGGGGTGTCTTCGGGGGAGGAGGGTTTGAATACGCATTCAATAATCAGTGGTCCTTCCAACTCAGCGGTGATTACCGTTATATTTTTACTGCAACGATCGATCCGAAACCTAAATACTGGGTTGCAAAAGCCGGACTGACCCGTGCTCTCAATCCCGCAGAGTCGTCGAAAAAGGAAGAGATCGAGTATCCCTTGGGCGAGAACGAAATTGCGCTGGATGATCTCTTCAAGGAAGTTGATGGCGATGTCAGTCAAAAGGACGCATTGGACGGACTCTTCAAGAGCGACACCAAAGATAAAAAGAGCGAAGACGACGCTCTCGCGCTTCTTTTCCAACCCGAGGAAAAAAGTGAGGCGAAAGATACTGAAACGACTCCATCGTATTCAACGGACACGGAAGTCGGACAGTTGATGGCCAGAATTCAGGAGATGAAATCCGAGATGGCGCAGCGACTTCGTCAGATCGATGATCTTGAGGGAAAAGTCCAGGCAAATGAAAAGGCAATCGCTGAAATCTCAGGCAGGGTCGCTGGCCAGTATGCGGGATACTCTCAAGGCTCGTTTGGAGTCCTCAATACTGAAGATTTTAAAGCCAATTATGAGATGGCGCTTCAGAGATTCTACGAGAAACAGTACACCGAAGCCATACGGATCTTCAGCGGGCTGATGGCATCGAATCCGGATAATCGACTGGCGAGCAACTGTCAGTATTGGATCGGAGAATCGCATAATGCACTGGGGGAATATCGGAAGGCCATCGATGCTTTCAGTTCTGTAATGAGATACCGATCTTCTTTCAAGTTCGATGATGCGCTCTTGATGAGTGGTTTGTGCCATCTGAAGATAGGGGACCGGGTCACGGCAAGAGAGAACTTCCAAGAACTTGTCAGTCGGTTTCCAGACAGTGAGTATGCTCCCAAGGCGATGAGGTACTTGGGTAGACTTTAATTATCCGTATTTCGATTGATTCAACGGGCTGTCGGTCTTCTCCTCCGACAGCCTATTTTTTTTCAGATTGATCGGGAGGTTCACTCGGTGTAGAGGAATATTCTTTTTTCCAAGTTTCATCACTTGCTTTTTTCTTTCTGTAACCGATAATAGAGACCCATATACTGATTTGATAGAGCAGAAGGAGAGGTATCGCCATTAGAACCTGACTTGCAGGATCGGGAGGGGTGACAATGGCAGAGAAGATAAAAACCAGGATAATCCCGTAACGACGGTTCTTTTTAAGGAATTTGGGTGTGAGGATGCCGATTCTTGATAGAAAGAAAGCGAGTATGGGAAGCTCGAAGACAAGACCGGCGACCAAAATCAGTCTGAGGACGAAGCTCATGTACTCGGTGATGTTGATGTTTGCTTCGATGGTTTCGGTGCCCATACTGAAGAGAAACGGCAGAACAGTAGGGATGAGTATTGTGTAGGCGAAAGTCGCACCCAGAAGAAAACAGAACGTCGTGAGCAACAGAGAAGGGATGACGTACTTCTGTTCTTTAGGCAGTAGACCTGGGCTGATGAATTGCCAAGCCTGATAGAAAATGATGGGAAGGGAAATGATGATCCCGATGACCAGGGCCACTTCCATCCGCACCATGAGCATGCCGGTGGGCTTGAGGAAGATGAGTTTCGCAGGTGTTGCCAATCTGTCGTTGGGCAGTGTGAGAAAGTCGAGAAGACGTCCTGTAAACGGGAATGCGACTAACGTAATGAGGAAAACCGATCCCAATACCTTCAAGATTCTCCACCTGAACTCTTCGAGATGATCGAGAAAGGGCATTTCCTTACGATTGTCTTTTTTGGATTTTTCTTTTTTCTTTTCCAATGCTTGTTCTGCTCACCCTATTTTTAGACCCGAAAATCCTAAGAAAGCCAAAGACATGCATCCGGCCATGATGAACGCGATGGGCGCTCCTTTCATGGCCCTGGGCACGTTGGCCAGTTCGAGCTTTTCGCGGAGGCCCGCCATTAAAACCAACGCCAGCGTAAATCCAATCCCCGACGCAAACCCGTTGATCAGACTCTGGATGAAGTTGAATTCGGAATCGATATTCAGGATAGAAACTCCCAGGACGGCACAGTTCGTCGTGATCAGAGGAAGGTATATGCCGAGTGCACGGTAGAGTCCAGGGCTTACTTTTTGTATGACCATTTCGACGAATTGAACGAGGGTGGCAATGACGAGTATGAAGGCGATCGTCCTGAGATAGGTGAGGTCGGGTGGAGAGCCCTGACCCTTCATGAAGATTCTGAAGATGAGGTTGACGCGTGTGGGTTCTAATAAGTAAGTGTATATCGTCCATGTGACGACGGATGCCATGCTCATCACGAAAATCACGGCCATCCCCATGCCGACAGCCGAATCGAGTTGTTTGGAAACGCCGATATAAGGGCATATGCCAAGGAATCTGGCTAAGACAAAATTGGATATAAAGATTGCTCCGACTGCGATGATGATGAGTGATTGAAGTTCCATTGGACGTCCTCAATGATTGAATAGATTATACGTTCAAAGTCTTTCGACGTTCGAGCCAGTTGAAAAAAGCAATCAGAAAACCGATGGTCAGGAAGGCTCCGGGAGAGAGTATCATGAGTAAAGCCGGTTCGAACTTGGGTCCCATAATGGGTATGCCGAGCCACGTTCCATTTCCAAGGACTTCTCGGATCGTGGCGATGACGATCAACGCCAGAGTGAATCCCAGTCCCATTCCAAATCCATCGGCGATAGATTGGATGACGGTATTCTTACTGGCGAACGCTTCGGCCCTTCCCAAAATGATGCAGTTCACGACGATGAGGGGGATGAATATACCGAGAGATTTATTTAATGCAGGGAAGAAGCCGGCCATGACGAGCTGCACAATCGTTACGAACGTGGCGATGATAATGATGAAAACAGGAATGCGGATCCTCGTCGGGACGAAACGCTTGACGAGCGAGACGACAAAATTCGAGCACACAAGAACGAACATCGCAGCAGCGCCCATACCGAGGGCGTTGTTCACAGATGTTGAGACGGCCAATACGGGACAGAGACCGAGTATCAATCGGAATACCGGATTTTCTTGGGTGATCCCTTTGAAAAATATTTTTAAGATATTCATGAAATCCTCCGGTTCAACATTAGCGAGGAATAGATTTTATCGATTGTGAATTTTCTGGCGAATCTTCTCGGCACGTTCAGAGATACCGATAGTGACTGCTCGCGACGTAATTGTCGCGCCCGTAATAGTTTCGATCTCACCGTTATCTTTATCGACCGCGATGCCTACGGCATTCTTACCCAGGAATTGATTCTGCCACCAGGGAGTCGTATCACCCGATCTGATTTCCTCAATCCGCGTTCCCAGTCCAGGTGTTTCTTGTTGATAGAGTACACGGACCGAAAGAATTTTACATGTTGAATCAACGCCAACCAAAGTCTGTATCGTACTCGAATACCCTCTCGACTCAGCCA
>JBDRSZ010000154.1:0-16571 GCA_043824415.1 bacterium
TACCTATGCCTGATGCTTTCAAGAAATCCCTTCTTGAAATTTTATTATCTAATGCCGTCATTCCTCTCTCTTACACACTACTGGCATATAAATCTTTCGGTTTTACAGTTTGGGGGGATTAAATGTATTTCTTAACTCAGAGATGAATCGATCAAACTAAAATGATCCTCACAAACCCAAAATCTCCTTCAACATCCTGCCATCCGCTGTCGTCGCGCTTGACAGATCATCCGTCTTCATCCAGACGTGCTCCCGCCCGCCAAACGACGGAGCCTCTGATTCACGTCCATGAGTTCAGGCAGATCACGATCCGCATTCTCCCACATCTTCAAGAACCGCCCGTATTCCGCGACGGCTTTTTGTGTCAAACCTTTTTCTTCGTACAGCATGCCCAGTCTGTAATGGTAAATTGGATTGATGAGAGTCCGCTCCTTCCGTTCCTCATCGAACGTCAACAACCGCTCGTACTCGGCGATCGCTCTATCCGAATCACCATTCTGCTTGTACGCTCTCGCCCATACATCTTTCATGAAGGGAATATTGCGGAACAGCATCCAGAATGGTGTCATGTACGGCTTCCCCCCCAATTGCGATGTTCTTTTGTGAATAGCGATGGCACTCTCATAAGAACCTTCTGCGACAAGGATTTCCCCTTCCAGAAGATCATAACAAAAGGATATCCTCTCCCTCGTCTCAGCGTCGATCTCCGGCAAGAGGTTTTTCATCTCCAAAAGATTTTTCCTGGCCTCATCCATCTGGCCTTGCTTGATGTGGATCAATCCGAGGCAGAGTTGTCGATCCGCCGTGTACCGCGGGACAAGATCGGAATAAAAAGCCACTGCAAAATCAAACCAAGGCATGCAATATCTCCGGCTCAATTCGAGCTCACCCCTCTCGTAGTACATCCATCCTCTCATCCAGTCAACGAGATACCGCCATCTTTCATCTCCTGCCGTTTTCGCAAGATCCGCCGCTCTTTTCAACTCGGTGAAAGCATCATTCAGGTTGCCTTGCAAGAAACAGTACAGACCTTTCCAGGCATACCCCTGTACACGATAAACTGAAGAAGGCGCTTGGGCGATGAATCGAGCGATCCATTCCATCGCCGCCGGATAATCCTCCTTCAACGCGTAGATGTAGGCGATCGACCAGGAGGCGTATTCGAAATCCGACTTGATCGCAAGTGCTTCCTCGTATTTCGCGATGGCCTCATCAAATCTCCCCATCACAAAATAGGTTTCGCCCATCGAATCGAACGGGTTTGCATCACCGGGAGAGACTGCCGCGTATTTGTGAAAATACGGTATCGCCTTGTCGTACTCACCTAAATCCACATACGTGTACGCGAGATCGTTCAACACAAACCCGTAGTTTGGGTCGAGTTCGAGCGCTTTATTGTACTCTTCAATCGCTTCGTAATACAGCGCTTTGCCGATGTAGTAATACGCCAAATCCCAGTGAACGCGCTTTTCCTTCGGATATTTCTTCACAATCTGCTGACGAATCTCGAATCCTTTCTCGGGATCCCGCTCCATTCCATCTGCATACGCTGCTTCGATATAAAGTTTCTCCTTGTCCGACGCCTTGTTCGAGTAGATCTTTGCTCTCTCAAAAGCCTCGTCTCGATCCCCGATATTTCCCAGTTGTTCGTACGTCCAGGCAAGATAGAGGTGAGCCACAGCAAAAGTCGAATCGATGGAGACCGCCGCCTCGACAGACTGTCTCGCATCATTCCAGTATAATCCTTCGTATTTCTCCCTTCCTTTCAGGAATTCTCGGTATGCGTCCATAGAGGTCGTTGTGATGTCGGCAATCCGGAGCGAGATTGCACCGACCTTACTATCGGACAGACCCAAGCCCCTGGAGATTTGCATGCTCAACTCATCGATCTGAGTTTCCAGGATGCTCGTAATTCCCGGTCCGTTCGAAGTCACCGTCTGCAATTCCTTCCTCGACGCCACCTCCCACACTTTCACGGTCGTGATGAAGGATTCTTCGAGTTGTGAAAAGCTCCCGAAAATGATGGCATCGATGCCGTCCCTCTGACACAATTCGAATCCCAACTCCCTGTCGATCTGCTCTACATCGGCCTTGCCCATCTGTTTCAGAAGGTCGATCATCCGCTCTCTCGTCGTCACGCGAAGATACTGGGACTGTTCAAGATTCGTGATGAGCAGGTTCGCGATGACGTCTCCCAAATAATCGAGCGATTCGTTGACCGTCTTGTTCTCGAAGCGCATGACCGCGATGGGTTTCGGAGAATCCCCTATTCCTCCTTTGAATACCAAAGGCTTGAGCAGCAGAAATCCGATAGCCACGGCAACGCCGATGCCCACGGGGACCCCGAACTTTAAAAGCCATCGCTTCTTTTCAATCCCCTCTCTCGCTGCGGGTTTTCCCATCTCAGGCGCTGCGACTCCGACACCGCGGCTCTTCAGCTCTTTGGCCAATTCCTCCATCTTCTGGAACCGTCCGGTCGGATTCTTGGCCAGCGCCTTCTTCACGAGACGCTCTAATCCCTCATAGACTTCGGGACGCAGTGCCGTCATCGATTCCGGTTCTTCGTTCAGGATCGAATAGGCCACGGCTGCTTCATACTCTCCTTTAAAAGGCAGCTCTCCGGTGAGCATTTCGTACAGGATGACACCCAACGCCCAAATATCCGTCCGATGATCGACATCCTCCCCCTTGGCCTGCTCCGGAGACATGTACGCCGCCGTACCCAGTGTCGTTCCGACCCGCGTCACTCTGGCCTGTCCGGCCAGCTTGGCCAGCCCGAAATCCAGTATCTTGACTTCACCGCGATTCGTCACAATGATGTTCGCCGGTTTGACATCCCTGTGAGTGACGCCCGCTTCATGTGCCCTGGCCAAACCTATCGCAATCTGGAGCGCGATATCGACCGCCTCATCCTCCTCCAACGCACCATCCTTGAGCTTCTGCTTCAGAGTTTCGCCCTCGTAATACCCCATCGCGATGAACATCCGACCGTCGTCCGTCTCGTTGATTTCGTATATCGTGCAGATGTTGGCGTGATCCAAGGCAGAAGTCGCTCTCGCTTCGTTCATGAAGCGTGTCTTTTCCTCCTCAGCCGCATCGATATGGCTCGGAAGAAACTTGAGGGCGACGAATCGGTCGAGTTTGGTATCCTGGGCTTTGTATACGACGCCCATTCCCCCTTCACCCAGCTTCTCGACAATCTTGTAATGCGAAAACTCTTTTCCGATCATGTGTGCACTTCCGTTCGACAAGATCGAGGAATGATTCAAATCGAAGAAAATCCTCTAAATGTATAAGCTGATTTTTTATTCAACCAGAAAAAGAAGACACTGCCTGATCCACGGAACTGAATTGATCAAACAGAGTGTCGATCCTCGTAATCTTGAGGACGTTCTCCACTTTGTCCGTTACGCCGGAGATGGCAATCCTTCCTCCGACATGCCGAACAGATGAATAACATGCCATGAGCATCCCCATTCCATGGCTGTTCATCCATCCGACCTTGCTCATGTCAAGAACGATCTTTCGAATTCCATCAGAGAGAAGACGTTTGACGTTTTCTTGGACTTCCTTCGTTTCATCACCCCCTGTCAGTATTCCTCGCACTTTGACGATTGCGACATCGCCGATGCGCTTCTCTCGGACAGCCATGAATCAACCTCTTTTATTGGAAAGATGGAAGAATAATTCGAAAGATCAAATCCCTAAAACTTTTTTTGCGATATGCATCGTGACGAGCATGTGCGGTGCGTCCACCACTTCTGCAATCTTCAAGTCAGCCGCCAGTGAGCACAGCAGTGCGCTCCTCGAACGAACAGAGCCGAACTTGAAATATTCCATCTCCCTCACCCAAAGTTCGGCCCTCAGATTTTTAAAAGGATGTAGAACGAATCGCTCTCTTCGTCGAAGGACTTATCCCCCGGTAATCGAAGCCCTTCCCTCAACGCTTATGTTGCGTAACTGGAGTACGATCGATGTGGAACTCGTGATAAACACATTGGCCCAGAGATCGATCCCGTCATTCACAAGACTCTGGATTCTCTCCATCAGCCGGGCTTGGCCCTCTGCAACCAGGTTGCCGCTGAAATCGGCAGTGCGTCCGGGAGGGATCACGACATGGGCGACGAGATCGGAGGCCGGCGGAAGCGCATCAGGATCGAATCCCGCCGTCGCTAAGCTGATGTAAATTTTCAGGTCTGCATCGGATGTACCCCCGTTCGTCACACTTCCCGTGATCGCGCCGCTCGTCATCTGGCTTAATCTATCGGCGTATCTTGCATATGCGGCAGCTGCAATGAGTATCGGATTCAAGTGAACTGACGCATCCATGTGAAATTCCATGTTCGCGATTGTGATATCGACATCAGGCTCACCGTCACCCGTGAGGTAAAAGTACACAGCGTCGAGATTCGGAATGCTGCTGAGTAATGCAAACATCAGCGGTAGAAATCCGCCCAAAGCATCCAAAGAGTATGTGGTCAAAGGGGTCAGGGTTACAGTGACGAGGTGCACAGCCTGATTCTGCGGATCCGTCAACCCCGATTGCGTGCTGATGTAGATACCGAAGGCCACATCGTTGGCTGCATTGTTCTGGAGTGTTCCGCTGAAAGAAGCGCCCCCCGCCTCCAGTACGTTCAGGAACAAAGCAGCATCCGCGATAGGCATTTCCACCTCGATGAACCCGGATTCCGTTAACTTTGCCATATTGCCCTTTCCGCGGAGACGTGCTCCGGGGATCAGAGGGATGGAAGTCGTATCCTCATTCACATCCGCTGAGAGAAATTCTTCTTTGACCGTGACGTCGATGTCTTCGATCTGTTCGATAATCTTATCACAGGCGATCACCGCAATGACGAGCAAAACGACCCATCCGATCTTAAGGTAGTTACGATGAGATGTCTTCATATTAGCCTCCCGATGTATCGTCTTTTGATACCATTTTGTTTAAAAAATACCATGGAATTTTTCATCCTTTTTTTCCATCGTTCAACAGTCCCTCTTTCATTCTACAACTTATTTTGAAAAAGTCAAGGATTAAATGTAACAATCCAATTGGGAAAGCAAAACCTAAAAACGCATTTACTTTTCACCCCTTGCTCCGGAAATCTGAGTCAAATGGTGGAGATCGCATGGATACCCCCCGTTCTTGAATTCGCATTCCTCCCAGTACGGACACCGAACTGAGCACATAACCTCCTCACTCTCGGCTTTCAGATCTTCCTTCCCCTTTTTCCGGATAGTGTGCCTCGTTCGGAACGACTGCAGCCTGCCGTTGTGTAGAATTTCCGTACTGATGATGTGCGTTAAATCCTTCGATGCGTTCGCCTTGGTGTCATAACGGATGAACGGAACCATCTTGTCCAGCGATTTCCTGACGATTTTATCCCTGCGAATGGCTCCGATATAGATCGTTTGAACCGATAGCAACTCCCTTGCCGCGGCCTGAATAGACAACACTTTCTCCTTCTCTTTCGCTTCCTCCATCATGTTAATCAAGATCATCGGATGGAACGCCTCCAAAAAATATTCTATCTTAGATCCCAGGTCCGCATCCATTTGCATCACTCCGCGTACGAGATCATCCACCGTGGAGGATTCCTTGTGCGTTTCAGCTTGGACAACTCTTTGAATAAGTTCCAAAGCGCCTTCGTGACCGCGAATGATTTGAGCAATCTTACGAAACACGACAAGCTTCAGGAAATTGTAACTCTCGAGAATGCTCAGCAGATCGGGATTGACGACCACGATCCCCTGATCCGCTGTCAGGAAAAAATCGAGGACGTTATAGCTCGTTCCTGCTCCCAAGTCCAGAATGATAAAATCCGCGTCGAGCTTTTCCAAATGCCGGATGAACTTCTGCTTCTGAAAATTCGGAAGGTTCGCATCCCCCAGTGAACCCATGGCCCCGCACAAGATTTTCATACTCGGAAAAGAAGGGTGCTCCAACAAGACGTCGTCCAACCGTTGATACTCACGACGTAAAAAATGATGATATGTCCTGTCAGGTTTTTCGATTCCAATGACTGAATGGAGATCCGCGCCCCCGAGATCGACATCCACGACAACGACGCGTTTATCCAGCATGGACAGTCCGACTCCTAGAGACGCCGTAATCACCGTTTTACCCACGCCCCCTTTTCCTCCCCCTACTGCAAAAATAGTCGATCGGATGTTCTCACCCGATTCCATATCAGTGGATCCGTCTGCAACCGATATCATTTAAAAATCCTTAATCATCCAATCTAAAACCAATACCATCATCCGTTAAAAAATCAAGAAAACGGAATGCGTCAACCAACCATATATTTTCTCGGCAGCAGAGGGTTCATCCCGATCACGACCTTATACACGGACATGCCCGCCCATTCTGCCACTTCCTCAGCAGTGATTTCAGATGTTCCCTGTTTGCCGACAATGACGGCTTCATCGCCGACCTTTATATCCTTGGTACCCGTCACCTCCGATACAAGGTGATTCGACGTGACCGGTGCAACGGCCCGCCGCCGTTTTCCACCGATAAGGACTTCCCCCTTATCTCCGGTCTGCGGAGGATAGCCGTCGGAATAACCGATGGGAAGCGTGGCCACCCTAATCTCTTTTTCCGCTTTAAATACTCTGTGGTACGACACCGAATCCCCGGACCTCAGGTTTTTCACGAGTGCAACCCGCGTCTTCATCGTCATGGCCGGCTTAAGATCGATCCGGCGTCTCCGGTACTCTTCATCCGAAGGGTAGTGTCCATACAGCGTGATCCCCGGCCTGATGATGTCTAAACGGGCTGCGGGAAACGAGAGTATAGCAGCGCTGCTCGCTGCGTGCTTTAAGCCAACCTGGATCCCGCGCTTCCGGGCCGCGTCGCACACATCTAAGAACCGCTTGAGTTGTACGGCGTCGAACTCCGGCTCCTCCGTGAATGTCGTAAAAATACCCTCGATGATCAGATGATTTTTCGAAGCTGCCATTTCGATAAAATCCAGAGCCTCTCCATAGGGAATGCCGACACGTCCTAGACCCGTGTCCACTTTAATGTGAATCTTGGCCTTACGATCAAATTTCTCAGCGGTTTCTGCGAGCATCCAAGCACCATCGTCAAAAACCGATTGGGAAACGTTCGATTGGACGATCTGTTTCGCTTCTCCTTGTGAGAAAGGGCCAAAATTTAAAATCGGAGTTTTCACACCGCCATCCCTCACCCTGAGGGCTTCTTCAACCTTTCCTACGGCAAGGAACCGGACATGCTGTTTCTCCAGAAACCGCGCCACTTCGACCAGGCCGTGCCCGTATGCATTGGCTTTGATCACCGCCATGACAGGCGTTGGACGTACCCACTCCCGGATCTGTGACAGATTCCAGCCGATGTGATCCATGCGAATTTCAAGCCACGGACCGTACGTGTCGTCGTGGATGGCGGATGATGCCGCTGAATCTTGGGCGTGCTTTAAAAGAGGCAAACCCAGCGGTGCTGCACCCGCAATCGTTAAAAATCCTCTTCGGTTGATTTTACCCATTCGGATTGAACCTCGTCTTCAAGAAAACAATCCACCATCATCTAGTCCGGCCGGCCTTCATGATACGGTATATCCCAGCGGTCAACAACGGCGCGATAAAAACGATCAAAAATCCCCAGCTCGCAGCGCCGTATCCCCTGGCAATCAAGTTGATAAGCCCAAAAGTCGATACCCCAAATGCGATGAAGAGCAGGATGAACGCCACGATCGGTCGCTGCCATCGGTGCAGGATCCTTCCCTTTGATGTTAACACCACCTGGATTCGCTCATTCACCGAGTGGATAAAAGCGGTTCCCGTTTCGATCAAAGTCCCCAAAAGCACGACCTGGAAAGCGATGAGCATCCAAGTCACGCCGGCTCTGTTCAGAATATACACGGCAGGAATTTCCGCCTTCAGTACGAGCGGATACTGCCCAATCGCTGCGACTGCAAACAGAACACCCGGAAGGATACCGATCAGTCCCCCTATCAATCCTGCAGTAATCGCCTCTTTCCTCCTCTCGATATGATTGAGGCAGAACAACACAGCCGCAATATTCCCCAGGTTGTACAAGGCGTACTTAAATCCTCCAAGAGGCCATCCCGGAAGTGCGATGCCGGCGGACAGCTGCGACTGAATTTCAGGGCCGAATTTAATCAAAGAAACAGCAAGAAACATGCCGTAAACGCCATACAAAAGAAACGACCACACAGAGAGAAATGTTTCAATCAGCCCGCTTCCCCTGAAAGTCAGATAACCCACAGCCCCGAACATCATACATACGCCGACCAGATACGGAATTCGAAAATTGTCTCTCAACAGAATACCCGCCGCGGAACCAACCACAGCCAGCACGATGAGCATGTAAAGGAGGTAAATGACCTCGAACACAATCCAGAACCGACCCAGCAAACTGTGAAAAAAAGTACGGTAATCATACGCTCGGAAAATTCTGGAGAACTCAAAAACAAGCGCAAGCAAAAGAGACCACATCAGCGTGGTTAAGGCCATCCCTAAAAGTCCGCCCAAAGGACCAAATTTCAGGAAATACTCGACGATCTCCCGCCCCGTTCCGTATCCCCCGCCGATGATCACGGACTGAAAAACAAAACCGGGAAGCAAGTACTTCTTAAAAAATCTCGAATTCAGCGAACGCATTCTGCGTCACTCCTCAAATGCTTGTTCAAGCGGCTGTTATCCAATGACTTTCCATTCTTTTTCTCTGTGGTTACTTTTTTTCATAATTCAATTTCGACAAATCCTTCGCCCTCAAGCGAATCGCTTCCTTTCCCTGCTTCAGGATAATAAGCTCCAATTCGTCGGATGAATCCAGCATAAATTCCGGAAGGGCATCTTTCGGATAGACCGAATCGTACAGAACGCGTAAACGAGGCTCTCCCGTTTCGACTATGACGACACGACACTCCGCACCCCTCAGCTCTCCGCTCGGGCAGAGGCGCAGCATATATTCATCGTTTTTATGACGCGTGAAAGAAACTGCCAAATCCTGGTCGGCAAAGTGGAGTCCTGCAGTTTGATGGAAAGGGTACATCCATTCCGTCCAGGAAATCTCTTCACCAGGGCTAAGCCGAAAGTATTTGTCATAACTGTGAGTGATGCCCCCCCACATCTCCACGTATCCGCGATTCAAAGAATCTCCCGAGAACAGCATCCGCGCTTCAGCAGCGGGATCCAGTCCCCAAGACCAGATGTTGCAGCCAGGGTTCAGATCCTTCGGAAAAACGCGTACGATGCCTTCGTCCTCCTCGTGGCAAAAAGCGCCGTAGAACCCATGCTCCAGCTCCCAGGCCAAGAGATCGCCGTGAGATTTCCATCCCTTCAGGAAACGCATCGGGCTGTCCTCGTAGGACTGGAGACGCTCTTTTTGCGGATGATAATCCAGCATCCAGTCATTCATCGCTCTCTCTGTGGCATACACTTCTTTCGTCGGAATGACGAATTCGGTGTATGGCGTGATCTCGCCCCGTCCTCCGGGAACCCACATCGGATTGATCCAGTGCTGGAAATTGACCGCTTGATCCGTGGGATTCGTGATCGTAATGGCTGCCCCGTAATACGCTTTATCGGGATAGATCGAAATGTCTACAATCTCCTTTAATCCGAATCGGAGTTCTTTCACGCGCATTCGAACTGTTTTTTTCTCGGACGAATCCTCGACAATTTCCCAATCCCAATGAGCGGCCCACGTATCCCCGTGCTCCTCGTCCGGCATTGTGTATTCCACGCCCCCCAACATGAACCACCACCCCAGCCGATTCGGGGATTGATGCAAATGCGCGACTTTCGGAAGAAAAAACGCTTCATGACCGGTGACTTTATAGACGAATGAATAAGGCTTCCCATGACTCGGAATGAGTGTCAGACGGATGTATTTGTTCTCCAAAACGACAACCTCGCAGGGTTGCATCATCATGCCCTGATTCCTTGTGTCGAATTTTGTAAAGTCGATCCTCGGATAACCCATTTCGTCTATATACAATGCAGAATTGAAATCGGCCATCGGAACGTCGATCGTCGTTTGTGCGAGTTGAAAGATACCCAACGGAGGTTTCTCATCCACATGGATAACCTTGGACAGTTGAATCCTATCTCCACACGAAACGCATAGAACGTACAGTACGACAAGACTCCATTGGGTACGAATAAAACGAATAACACGCATCATATTCACATCACCGTTTACTGTTTACCGTTCACCGATTACCGTTCACCGGTTACCGTTTACACCCTCCTGTCCGTAGCCCTTCATCGATACAAATCCATTCGTGCCCAAATCTGATCCGTGTCCAGTCGCCGTGCTTCCTTAAAATGGGACAAAGCTCTCATCTCATCATCTTTCCCTAAATATCCCAAACCCGCAAGAGTGTGCGCCTGCGCTATTCGTTTTTCCTCCGACTGTTTTTCCCCGAACTTGACAAAGAAATCCACGTCCGTCTGTTTTTGGAGTCGTTGTTCGGTTCCTTCGATCAGTCGGTCGAACAGTTCGGCTGCATCCTCGAGCCGTCCTAATTTCCTCAAAGCCATCCCCTGAAAGTATAGGATGTCAGACCATCCCACGGTAGTTGTCGAATCCGCTGCTTTTAGATAATATTCACGGGCCTCAGCAGATTGCCCCATAACCTCACACACCCATCCGAGGAGATAGTAAGTCTTATAGGCTCTCACATCAACCTGCGGACGCCCCACCTCCAAATTTTCAGGATACACCAATGCAGCACGAAAATCCTCTCTGGCCATAGAATATTTTCTCGCTTTCAACCGTTCTATTCCCCGCAGCAAGCAGGCATCCACATACACCTGATGAATCCGTCCGCCTCCTTCCCAGAGGTGAAAATGATGGGTCGTTAAAAAATCTATCGCCCGATCGTACTTCCCTGCTTGCACAAGGAGGAGGATCTCTCTCGAAAACGCATCGTCCCTCTGAACGACAGTACGGTGATGTTTCTGCAGCAGTGCCAGACGTCTCTCAGTGGACACGCCCGCCATCTCATAGAGAAGGTCAAGCTCGTAAAAAAATCGCGGATCGTTCTGGTTCAACTGAACGGCTTTCTCCATTGCGACCACAGCATTGGGAATATCGTTCTCTATCCGAGCGTAGGCAAAAGCGAGGTTGCGATAGACTCCTGCGTACCTGCCGTCCAAGCGCATCGATGCCTCCCACGATTTTGTGGCTTCTTCGGGTTGGATATCGTACAGAAGGTTTCCCAAGTAGTATGGCGCGCGGGCATCTTTAGGATTTTTCTGCATGGCGTGCCGGAGCACCCCCATCATCTCAAGCCTGAACGGAAAACAATACTCGGGAGATGCCTCACCGGCCTTCTGTCCGTACAGACGTGAGGCGGCTTCATCGCCCAGTTTATCCCAACAGGTTGAAAGCATGTATAATACCAACGGATGATTCCGATGCGTTCCCTCTTCAAACATCATGAGGACATCGATGGCTTCTCTCCAGAATCCTGCGTTGCTGTAATCCATGGCCAATTCCAGGTAGGACTCGACTTCGTCCCTCATCCTTTTCTCTAAAAGATGGAGAGCAGTATCGGCTTCCGATTTGGAACCCATTCCCGATAAGATGCGAAAGCGCTCGTACGCAGCCCAGAAATCCAACGGGTCCAAATCGAGCGCTTTCGCAGCCAACATCTCTGCCTCCTGAAGGCGTCCTAAATGCCTGAGAACGACGCATCTCAGGGTAAGCGCCTTCGTGTTCACAGCATTCATCGTGAGTGATCTCCACAGATGATCGATGGCGAGTTCATAATTCCCCTCGATGCAGTCCAACTCGGCCAGCTGGCAATAAGCCGCCGAATGGAAAGTCGCATCCCAGGCCGCATTCGAGAAAGCGTCATACGCTTCGTGCGTCTTCTCTTGAGCCCTCAGTGCCGCGCCCAAATAATACAGGGCCTCTCCATCCCGAAGCCTCGTATAATTCGCAGAAGCCCGAGCAACAGCTCGTTGTAAGTACGCTTCGGCTTTTTGAAACATTCCGCGCTTCAGGCAATCGATGCCCATCGCCGTATTCGTCCGCACGTCATTCGAGTCGCGCTTTAAGGCTTCTTCATAATAAGGATGCGGATTTAAAACGGGATTGTAGAACTGCTCTAAACGCTGTCCGGCAAAATAGAGTTCTTCGACGGTTTCAATCTTTTTCGGGTCGGATGGCGGCTGAACAGGCTCTGGAAGGGAGGCCTCTGCCCAATCGACCGGACGATAACGGATCAATTCCTCTCCGTCGGAAGCGGACAGCGAAACCTCCAACGCTCCTCTGTCAATGCCGGATGGAAGCGTCGTTTCGTTCCAGTAGGGTGTTCGGGGATCGATATTGATTGTTTCCTCAAACAAAATCTGCTCTCCGGTTTTTAGGATCACTCTGGCATCCCGAACTATTTCCGTCGCATTGAATCCGAAGCGAGCCGACCCATCTTCAACTATGAGATTGACCGCGGCCCGTTCATTGGCGTTTTCCACGCCGCCGATCTTTCGTAGAGGATACCACACCTGCCTGAACGTCTTCACTTCATACGGCTGAATCCAACTATAATCCGGTTGATTGTCCGAATAGGCCCCTACCATCAGCTCGATGTACGGCCCGTCAGTCTCGGTCAGGATCTTTTCCCATGCCTGTCCGGTCGAGCCCGTGCCCCAGGCCCACAATTTCTTGCCCGGAACGATATGATGGTCGGCCACGTGGCAGAGTCCGGCTTCTTTGCCGTGGTCGTATCCCGCTAAGAAATCGTCCTCATAGTTCCACGCGAAGAACGACGTCGGGGACGGCAGGTTCTTCCACCAGCTGATGTCTACGCCCTCCGTGTAGTCCACGCCGTTATAGAATTGATGGGACACGGGCCATTCCGTGAATTGATTTTTCCCGTGGAACGTGGCGAACTGTGTGCACGGCGGAAAGAGGATCTGATAATCCTCATTCGTGTGCACCGCCACGTTGGCCCAATATAGGAAGGAGTGGACAAACGGTGTTCGGTTGAAAAGCCGGACCGTCGCCTCAATGATCGACTTGTCGGGATATAGTGTCAGGCCGATAATCCACTTCGTGCGATGGCGAAGCTCCATCTCCCCCACCCAGACCGTCGCGCTCCCGTCGGGATGCTCCTCGAGCGTATAATCCACGGGCATGAACGTCGTCGCCCGATGATGATGCGGAATGCACCACTCCACGCCCCCTGAAATCCACGCGCCCAGCATGCCGATCAGGGCCGGCTTGATCACATGCTGGCGGTAAAACATCTCGTACCCGTTCGTCTTGTCCGTGGCGTAGAAAATTCGACCGCCTATTTCTGGCAGCACGCAAAGCTTGATGTATTCATTCTCCAGGTACACTGCGTTATACGACTTATCGACTTGATTGTCCGTCAGCTTGTCCAGCATCGGGTAGGGATACACCGGACCCTTCGCGCCCTGATACGCCCGGCCCGTATAGAACATCGGATTCGGATCGGGATCCCCAGTGAGATACGTCGGAATGACCACCGGCTCTTCCCAGATCTTAACTCTCGGCTGGCCGAAAACCGACGCAACCATAATAATGAGAAAAACACATACACTACGAACGACAAGCCGCGAAATACGCGCTTTTTCTATCATAGCCGGTTTATTCCTTTATTTTTTTATTCATGATACTTTAATCCATTTAGGACATCGATGATTCCCATTTTTAATAAAACCAAATTATCCAAAAAATTAGTGTCTCTCTGTGATCCTCTGTGGTTTCTTAGGTCCATCAATCCCCAAAGCGCGGGTTGACGACGTTGCTGTAAATCGATCCGAACGTGTACCTCACACCCACGCGCAGGTTGTATTCGTAATCCGTGGCAAGCTGCTTTCGACTGAGGAGGATCCCTTCCAGCGTCAGCTCAACTAAGAATGAGATGTACATTTGCTTCATCCCAAGAACGGGGCTGTATCGCCCTTTCCTTCCCTGAGAATCCGTGGTTTATCCTCTAAAAAATCGACGACCGTTGTCGGTACGGTGCCGCAGGGACCGCCGTCGATAATGAGATCGAGCTGCACGCCGACTCGTTCCTCGATTTCTGCGGCATCGTTTATAGGGAATGCATCGCCGGGCAGAATGAGCGTCGTCGTCAACATGGGTTCATTCAACTCTGCCAGAAGCGTCCGAACAATCGGATGATCCGGAATACGTAGCCCGATCGTCTTTTTTTTCGGGTGCATCAACCGCTTGGGCACACTCTTCGTGGCTTCGAGAATGAACGTGTAGGCTCCCGGCGTGTGCTTCCTTAGCAGGCGGAAGACGGGTGTGTCAAAACGAGCGTATACGGAAATTTCCGATAAATCGCGGCAGATGAGCGTAAAATTGTGATGACCATCCAAATCACGGATCTGACGCATGCGGTCCAACGCCGCCTTGTCGCCGATATGACACCCGAGCGCATAGCCAGAATCCGTCGGATACGCAATGACGCCCCCTTGACGAATAATCGTCCCGGCCCGATGGATGAGTCGCTCTTGTGGATTCTCTGGATGAATCTCGAGGAATAAACCCACTCTTCTTTCGTTCGATCAATTTTTACAGGTTCTATTCGGACAGGAACGAAACGCTCAGTGCACCCGTTCCCGCATGCGATCCGATGACCGGAGAAACGTCGATGATAAAACTGGGAGCTTTTCCTAAAATCTTCTGGACTCTCTCCCCAAGCATGACCGCATCGCCTTCTGCGTTCGCATGACCGACGGCAAAGCTGCCGACGGGCGTCTGTTTATGGTATTCGCGGATCATCCGAAGTATTTTCTTGATGACGCCTTCCGAGCTGAAAGCTTTCGCTATGAAAGTGGAAGCCCCCTCCTTGTTCAACGAAATGATGGGTTTGACATGGAGGAGTTTTGCCAGTCCGCCCTTCATCGGACTCACCCTGCCACCGCGGACGAGATATTTCAGCGTCTTCACGCAGACGAACAGCTTCGCTTTATCCGGAAGGGACTCGGCAAACCCGACGATGTCTTCGTGGGACTTCTGTCCAGAGATCTCTTGCGCTACCCTGAGTACCATCAGTCCGAGAGAGGACGAAAGATGCCTCGAATTGATCACGGAAATTTTCTTCCCTGAGAATTTCGCAGCGGCAGACTTCGCGGCCTCATACGTGCCGCTCAGCGCCTTTGAAAGATGCATCGATATAACGGAATCATACCGTGAGGTCAAGTAGGCGTACAGATTCTCGAACGCCTTCACGGAAGGCTGCGACGTCTTGGGGACTTCTTCTGACTCATCCAGCAGGGAATAGAATTGATGCGGCGTTAACGTCAGCTTATCGATGAACTGGCTGTTCCCTACAGTAATCGTCGTTGGAACCATGTGTATCTGGTATGCATCCATCATGGCCTGAGGAAGATCGCACGTTGAATCCGTCACAAGCGCGATGGATGATTTTCGATGAAAATGGACATCGCGGATCCTGTGCATATCATCGACCTTCTGATGGACAATGTCTCCCAAATGCCGTAACCTAAAAAAAAGATCGGCCGGTCGATCCGTGTGAATGTGGATTTTTGCCCTCTGCTTCGAACCGGCCACGATGAGCGAATCCCCGAATTCGGAAGCAATGCTGCGTACTTCCTCCGTATCTATGGATTCACCCTTCAGAAGACCTTCCGTGCAGTACCGGAACCGCATTTCCTGGTCGATGGCTTCAGCGTATGCATCCTCCATCTCAAGTTCAGCGACCGCATCCGCATCCAACTCCAGTTTCCGGCCGTGTCTTAAAAAACTTGCGATACCTTCGAGAAAATGAACAAATCCCTGCGCGCCGGCATCCACGACGCCCGCTTCTCTCAGCACCTTCAATTTCTGCGGAGTTTCCTGGAGAGATTTTTTCGCCGCTGCAATAGAATGATTCAAAAGGTCTTTAAAATCGTCCGTTTTCTCGTGCAGGGCGTGAAGCCTGTTCGCCCACGCACGCATCACAGTCAAAATCGTTCCTTCCACCGGTTTGCTGATCGCCTTGTACGCATGCTCGACAGCTTGTCTCACCGCATGGACAAATTCCCCCACATTCAGGACTTTCCGATCTCCGACAGCGTCGCTCAGGCCGTGTAGAAATTGAGCAAAGATAATCCCTGAATTCCCGCGCGAGCCAACGAGCGCGGCCTCGGCCATATCTTTGCTGACTTCGGGTATGGACGATTTCATCGGAGCACCGTCGAAGATCGACTGCATCGTCAAAACGAGGTTCGTTCCCGTATCCCCGTCGGCAACGGGGAAGACATTGATCTCGTTCAAATGCTTCTTTTTCTTCAGAACCTCCTTCTTTCCGTAGAAAAAAGCATAGTAGAGTTTTTCTCCGTCTAAGAGGCTGATTTTCACATTTCTGCCTTTTAATCAAAGGGATTAGACGAAGTCAGTGAATAAATAAAAACAGGAAAAGTCCATCCATGAAGATACGGTATACCGATGGCGATAATGTACGCAATCCGTTGCGAAAAAAAAAGACCTATCTTTCAATGCATTTTCAATGCATAATCGACGTGCTGCATTCCTCCTTCGTATTCTTCAGAAGGTAACCTTCTCAAAGAAGGTTACCTTCTGATTTCTGTCT
>JBDRSZ010000155.1:0-3405 GCA_043824415.1 bacterium
GAACACAGAGGACGGCACGAAATAAGGTACGGTCAGGGCTGCACCCGTCGCGACGAGCGATTTCTTCAGAAAATCGCGTCGATTCATCGGAGCTTGCTGTTTTTTCTTTTCCATCATGTGGACTCCCTACTCATCCAGCCATTCGATTTGAATTTCCAGCGGATTGGCGAAAGCCTGCCAGTATTTCTCTATTTCATCGGCAGCCATCGTCCCATCGTAGGCGATGACTCGGTATTTCCGCACATAGTCGTGTCCGGGTTCAAGAATCCAATCGTTATAAACGACCGGGCAGAACCCGAAGAACACATCGCCCTCCGGCCATATCCGCATCGGTTCCGGATGCTCATGATTCTTCGGATGACTTAAAAAGACGATACCCGCAGAACCCTCATCCGTTTTGCCGTACGCCTGACACCAACGAGCGCGCGTGCCGTTCCCGTTGACTCGGGTTTTCCCATCTGATGTCAGATAATCGCTGTTCCTATCGGTCCAGTCCGGAGTTCCTCTGAACCCGAATCCGCCGTACCGATATTTCAGGAGCGTCAGAGGCTGATCGGTTGCACATCGCTGCGTTGTCACAAAATCCCACATCCATAACTTCCTATTCTGTCCGCACCCATTCCAAACGCGGACTTCCCACACTTCATTTAAAACCACCTTCTCCCCTTCCGGTGCCTTTAAATCGACGTGCTCATGAATCGCTTCGAAAGAAGCGAAGATAGGCCCGCTCTTGATTTCTCTGAATTCGACAAATCGCACCGTGCCCTTGCCTTCAGCCAGATTCCAGAAATCCACGCTCCGTCCCTCAAATTCCGTCTTCGTCCACGGATTCCAGAAACCTAAATGATGGATATGGTCGCTCGGATGGATGCGCGTCAGCACCTTGCCATCCGGCGTCCATAAAGGATGGATGAATCCGCTCCTTGCGTATAGGGGATTCTCCGACTCGGGCGGCTGAACAATCCCGTAATTGTACCTTAAAACACCCGATTCACCCGCCGAAATTTCCAAACTGACCTCGTCTATGTGCAATGTAACAAATGGAGATGTTTCCTGATATCCCTCTCGGAGAACGTAGGTCATTTCATCACGAATATCCTCCGGGAGCATCCACCAAAGCCGTAACGGAACTCCCCGCTCGATTTGGAATCGAACCGGATGACTCTCGGAGTCCCGGATCTCTTCGAAGCGGACTGACCCGAAGTCAACGTCGGTGAGTCCTTCCAAAGGAATCGACACAGGCGCGCCCGCATGGAATGTTTTGCATCCTTTCAATGTGATCTTTGCGAAGGGTTCTTGCGCTTCGAGCGGGATAGAAAGCAACGCTAAAATAAGAAAGATAATCACACCGACACAGACTGTCCGATTCTTCATATACAAAGATTCCCCTTTCTTTAAAAGTCACCCGGAGATCACACCCGACACCGTCAGAATTTTCACCAGTGCTCCTAAAGCCACCACCGCAATAGCGACCAGCATGATGAAATTCCAGACACGTCCCTTCACACCCGTATTGACGTCTTGTCCTAAATAATCCCTGCGGTTCTGCAAAATAAAATAACCGACATACGCAACCGGAAGCATAATCAGGTTGAACGACGATGTCAGCACGGGAAGCCAGAAAGGCATCGCATAGAAAGCGCCCAGGATGCCGATGTTTGCCGTCATCGTCGTTATTTTATACAGATTCCCGCGAAATTCAAGATGGAGCATCTCGCTCAGCACAAAACCACAGATGAGCATTTCCAGAACCATCGTCGTCAGGCACATGCTCAAAACGCCTAGTGAAAAAACGATGCGTGACAGCGTGACTCCCACAACCGGCTCTAAGACATGCGCGACATCGATGACGTTCCGAACTTCGATTCCCCGAAGATGCAGAGTGTTCGCCGTCGCGATGATGACGAGAGAAGTCGCCAGTACAAAAGGGAAAAACATATTCGTGGCGAGATCAAAATTTTTCAACCCTTGATGGTTTTTTCCCCATCCGCGGGCAAGCAGTGTGTACGGATACAGAAAAGTCATGTTCACTCCCACGGCCGCGCCGAGAGCGCCCAAAACGATCGTCAGTCCGCGAACATCTCCGGGAAGATAAAATCCCAAATACCCTTTGACGAGTTCACCCCAGTCAACTCCTGTCCGGATGACGACACCCAAGAAAGCCAGCACCATGACGAATACGAAGTATTTCATCGTACGCTCGAATATCACGATCGACTTCCTTCTCCCCTTGCCGTACCCCCAGCAAATCTTCGTGGCCACGCATAGCAATAAAAAGGCGATGACAATCTTCGGTAGCCTCACTCCAAAGACGTCAAATATATCACCGACCACAGCGGTACTCAATGAATATTGTGGAAATTGCCACACGATCGACGCCAACAAAACGTTGAAACCCCAGAACAGCGCCACGCTCGGATGTAGTTTTTTCCAGAACACATCGTACGGCCGCGCACGTGTGACCAGAGCCTGCTTGCCGATGGCAGCGAACATCATCACTCCCAAGAACATGCTCACGGGCTGGACCCACAGCATCCTGTAACCGAATACCGATCCCGCAAAGATCGATGAGGCGGCCGAGCCCGCTCCTAAAGTCACCGCACTCTGCAGCCAGCCCGGCCCGGACAACTGCCAATATCCTCTCCATCGCGATACCCGACTGGATCGGGCATTGATTTGTCTGAGCGTATCGATTTCCTTTTGCAGCGATGCGCCATCCAACTGCTCAACCATCGGCAGGCCGTGATGAAGATGTCCTTTCGTCGATTTCTCTTCAGTACGTTCTACTCCATCCTGCATATACACTCCAAGAAGCCGATATCAAACCCGGCGGACGAAAAGATCGATGTGCATTCTTATCTGCTGCGACATCAGCTTTGGCGCGAAGCGCCGTCAGCTACACGCCGTTGTTTTACAGTATCCTCATCTATTTTCAAGTGCCGAAAAGCCACGACCAGTTCGTTGATACGCATAGCTAAAGTGCGTTCACCACACTCAATCAGTACCGAAGCATGTTGATCGAGAAGATCAATTATCGTCCGCTGTGCGAACGGACTTGCAAGGATATTGTCAGCTGAAAGAAGAAGATCCACCAGACGGGCAACATCATTGGCGCGAAGCAGGCCTTGCCGAATGGGATCGTGCCAATGCCGAACTATAGCTGCGATCTCAACACCAACAGAACCGTAGTATTTCTTGATCCTAAAGGCGTCGGCTTCGCGCCAGTGACGGTCCTCCACTAGTCTTTCAATAATCTGTTTGTGAATGTCAGGATGACCCTTAGCGCCAAGTGCGAAGGCAAGCGGTTCCACGGATGCTACTTGAGTCCAATCTCCTTCTCGTATGGCGCTATCACAGAGCTGCTTAAGCTTCTCCAAAACGGGCGTTGTCGGCTCCCAAAGGTCA
>JBDRSZ010000156.1:0-5567 GCA_043824415.1 bacterium
CCGCCTGAGGCGGACAGGTGTGAGGATTTCTTAGGATTTGCAGAAATAATATTTCAATTATCGTCTCTCCCTTGAGGGAGAGACAAAGAGAGGGTGTTTTTCTCCAATCAATAAAATATTATTTCTGCAAATCCTGGATAAAAGAGACATTTTTTGAAAATCGCTTTGATGAACTGTTTATATTTGAAAATTGCTAAAATCAAGTAACTAATTCGTACAGACGGCCATCATTCAGCAGCCGTCTTTTACAGGCGCTCCTCCCCGTTAGCCAGGGCCATCGTCAGCTCGTACACGAGCTGAGAAATCTTCTGCATCTTATCGTACTCGATTTTATCGGCGTCATCCGTCGGCTTATGCAGGTCCTCGTGCATCCCCGAAAAGAAGAAGAAAGCCGGA
This sequence comes from bacterium, assembly GCA_043824415.1. Classification (GTDB taxonomy): domain Bacteria; phylum Zhuqueibacterota; class QNDG01; order QNDG01; family DSAB01; genus JBDRSZ01. The sequence goes on from JBDRSZ010000156.1 coordinate 397, forward strand.
ATGCCCCGTTCCTGAAAAGCCATGTGGTCGCTCCCGCCCCGAATCTCGTTGCCTTTCTTGAAGACCAGCGGCCACTGCACCGTTTTCTGATTCACCGACTCGATGATCGTTTTCAGGTTGGACGGAATCCTCTCCCACCCCACTGCGTAGTGGGCCCGCGTCTTTTCGTTGTCCTTGTCAGTTCGGCCGATCATGTCCAAATTGATGTTCACAAGGATATTCTCCTTCGGAAACGGCCACTCATCCAAGAATTGACGCGATCCGTGCAGCCCCCTCTCCTCGGCTGTGTAGAGCACGAACACCACCGAACGCTTGGGCGGGTTCATGGCCACAGCCTCCGCCACCTCCAACACACCCGCGGAACCGCTCGCATTGTCGTCCGCACCGTTGCAGATTTCTCCGGATCGCGGTCCGACATGATCCAGATGCGCGCCCACAGTTATGTATTCATCCTTCAATTTAGGATCCGTCCCTTCCACCATGCCCACGGCATTCGCAGAATAGACGATGCCGCCCGAAAATTCCATCTTCAATCCGATAGAGATCCCCCTGAGTTCGAACGTTTTGTACCCGTCGTTCACGTCGATACTGTCATAAGAGGCGGCGGAGAATGCCTGATCCTCCATCAGTCTCCCGAAGATATGCTCTCTGAGAACGATTTGATTGCCCCGTCTTCTCGCAGACGCTCCCGGCCTTTGCGGAATCTGATGCTCACCGGCGTATATCACATCCATCCGAAGTGTATAATCAGAAAATTTATCCCAATTCCTTTTACGCCATGAATTCGTTAAAATCAGCACGGCCTTTGCCCCCCTCTTGAACACGGCCCTCCAACTTAGGACCATCGCCCCTTCCAGTGGAATACAAGCGGTCTAAGGAATCCGGAAGCGCGGGCTCGCCCCCCTTTTGAGGCGCTCCGGGCAGCATCAGGACAAACTTTCCTGAAAGGTCGAGTCCATCGAAATCATTCCATCCGGCCCCCGGCTCTTCGATACCGTACCCTACGAAGACGACTGGGAGCCGTTCGTCCGGAAAATCAACGGGACGATAGGATAAAAATTTAAAATCTTCTCCCTGGATGAAAACATCCTCTCCCTCGGCCGTTCGGATGGTCATCTTGCCCGCGTCCCCCTCGTTTCGCTTCAGGAACGGAACAGGCTGGAGAAACGTCGGGTTCCCCTGCGCATCCTTCAGAATCGGCTTAATTCCGGCTTTTCGAAAATCACGGGCCGCGTACTGCGCCGCCGAATCGTATCCGGCCGTACAAGAGACTCTGCCTCCGAGCGCGTCCGAGGCGAGATAAAAAACATGATCCCTCAATTCCTCTACGGTAATCGTCTCCACCGGTTTAACCTTTGGAGCCTGACCGTAAACAATAATGGTCTGAAAAATGAAAAGGAAACCGACAGCGATTCTGATCGCTGTGCGTCTCAAATTCCGGTTCAACATACTGCCTCCTGCAATTTTAAATTCAACACAGAATGGAAATGTTTTAAAAATCAATAATAAAACTCAAATTTAGCAAATTCTAAACATGAACTGATCGACAGAATGATTTCTAAAGAATGAACAATTGATTCCTCTCTCTTTTCAGGGCTTGTTGAAAACGTATGATTTTGTCATCCTGAGGAGTCCCGATTCATCGGGACGGAGCCTGTCCTGAGCGTAGCGAAGGGAAGGATCCGGGGTAGTGGCGGTTTATCTTTACCATTTATTTTTTAGCGATTAACGCCTCCTGCCCCAGATTCTTCGTCCGGCAACTGCCGGACTCAGAATGACGTTGATTACTTTTTCAACAGTCTCCCAATGGAGAGGCATGTTGAGAGTTTATAGAAATTGCATAAATCATGTCGGATGGGTGAAAAACACCCTCTCATTGTCTCTCCCTCGAGGGAGAGATAAAGATTGGAATATAATTTGTGCAAATCCCCGATAACGGAAACATTTTATAAATCGTTCTATCCACAACCTTGTATTGAAATACGTAAAAGCCGGTGAAAAGTTCGGAAAAGGAGAATCTAAAAAAAGTGAGGTTGTCCCATTCTCATTTTCATAATCATTCAATCTTTCCTGAACCCCTTTAACATTTCCGAAACGAATCCACAGCCTCACGAAATTCCCTTTGGCATCCGCCCATAAAATCCTTATATTATCGGCCAAATGCTTGCTCAAATAAAAAGACGCTGGCGCAATGAAGGAGGCTACCGGGAAGTCCTCCAGCTCTCCATCCCTCTCATTCTGAGTACGGGATCCATCGTCATTCAACATTTCATCGACCGGATGTTCCTCGCCTGGCACTCTACGGAGGCCATCGCAGCCGCAACTCCCGCCGGTTTGATCTGCATCACGTTCATGGCCCCCTTCATCGGTACGGCGACATACGTGAACACATTCGTGGCCCAGTATTCCGGCGCTCGCCAACACACACGGATCGGACCCGCCGTCTGGCAGGGACTCTACTTTTCCCTCTGCGCCGGAATCATCGTCCTGCCCCTTTTCCCCCTGGCGCCTAAAATCTTTGCCCTCGCCGGACACGCCCCGGCAGTCCGGCAAATGGAAACCCAGTACTTTCAGATACTCATCTTCAGTGGATTCGCCGCCACCGCATCCTCAGCCATGGCCGGATTTTTCAGCGGGAGAGGCAGAACAAAAGTGATCATGTGGGTGACATTCGTTTCCACAGTCACCAACATCGTTTTGGATTACGGATTCATCTTCGGAAACTGGGGATTCCCATCACTCGGCATCCGCGGCGCCGCCCTGGCCACTGTCATATCCCAGGTCGTCCGTGCGGTGATCTATGTCTTCCTCATCTTTAAATCCCGTTATCAGGATGAATTCTGGACGCTCAAAGGTTGGAGGCCCGAACGGGAACTCTTCGGTCGCCTTCTCCGGTACGGATTCCCCAACGGACTCCACACCTTCCTCGAACTCACGGGCTATACGCTTCTCATCATGATCGTCGGTCGGTTGGGCACGGTTCCGCTGGCAGCGACGAACCTCGCCTTCAGCATCAACCATCTCGCATTCTTGCCCCTCATGGGATTCGGGATGGCCGTTTCCATACTCGTCGGAAAAAGGCTGGGAGAGAACCGGCCGGAACTCGCTCAGAGAACGACATGGTCCACGATTCACATGACCACAGTCTTCATCGCATCCCTCATGTCGTTGTACATCTTCGCGCCCGAAGTCCTGCTCTATCCATACGCGTCCAACGCGAATCCTGTGGAATTTACACCCATCGCGCAAATCACGGCCCGCCTCCTGAAAATCGTGGCCGTGTACGCCCTTTTCGACATGATGAACCTCATCTTCGCCGCAGCCGTGAAAGGAGCCGGAGACACGAAATTCGTCATGATCACATCCGTCACATTATCATGGATTATCATGGTCATCCCAACGTACGTGGCTGTCATCCACATGCAAAAAGGGCTCTTCTTCGCCTGGGGATTCCACGCCCTGAATATGATGATTCTCGGCGTCGTTTTCTTGATCCGGTTCCGTGGAGGCAAATGGAAATCCATGCGCGTCATCGAAGTACCGCCGAAGGGTAAGATCATCACATCTGATTCATTCACAAACAACGGATGATCACAGAAGAAGACACGGAAATTAATAACCATCGTTCAATTGGTTTATGATTGTCTTTCAGATTATTTCTTGTTTATTCTTTTGTGTTAATCCAATGCGTTTTCTTTATCTGTGCTGTTCCGTGTTGATCTGTGGTGAATAATTCAGGCGAATCGACATGAACGATTTTCGAGAAACGGCTTGATCCTGATTGAAAAATTGACTAAAATATGACACCTCGGACGAATTCTATCCTGTCCATTTTTATCGTTAAGAAATCAGATTTCAACCGCTTGGAGGTGATTTGAAAGACAGCCATCTTTTCCGAAACATCGCGGACCGGATCCGTGCTCGCTACGGAAAAATCGTTTTCCATCCCATGGATTTTACAGTCATCGGGTACACTCTCCTGCTCGGATTCCTCATCATACCCTTCCACCACAACGTTCCGAAATGGGGCCGCTATCCTGTCATCCATTCCCTCATCGTCATCCTCATCCTCGAATTTCTCCGGTTCTATACAAAGAGACCGACGAAAGTTATGAATTTTGCAAGGATCTTTTACCCCTTCATCTTCCTGAGTTCTGCATGGTCTGAGTTCGACAGCATTGCCACGATGATTTTCCCTTTCTGGGCGAATGATTTTGCAATCAACCTCGACAAATCGATCTTCGGCGTCCATCCCACGGTCTGGGTCGAAAAAATCTTCACGCCATGGCTCACGGAATTCATGAACTTCTTCTACGCGACCCATTTCCTCATCGTCATCCCGGCCGGAGGATTAACCCTTTACTTCCTAAAACGAAAACAAGATGCCATGGATTTCCTGTTCCTTCTCCTCTTCACCTACAGTGTCTCCTTTATCATGTTCTTGTTCTTCCCCGCTGAGGGACCCTGGGTTGTCCTCAAACATCTGCACACCGTCAAACCTGAAGGCGGATTTTTCCTAAAACTGAATCAATTCATCCAAAGACACGGCTCTGTCCGCGGATGCGCGTTTCCCAGCTCGCACGTGACAGCCGCATTCGTCATACTCCTGGGATCGTTTAAATACCAGAAATCGCTCGGATTCATCCTCCTCCCGTTCGTACTCGGCGTGACCGCAGCCACGGTCTACTGTCAATATCATCACGCTGTGGACGCATTATCAGGCATCCTCCTGGGCGTAATCACATACGGAACCGGAATCTGGATTCTGAAAAAATGGCATCGCTCGAAGGAAGAAACACCGTGATTTCAAGAGAACTTTTTTCAATCATGATCGTATTATCCCATAGAAGGGTGAAACTCTTTTGGTACCTCCTTGGGTTTCCCCATACGAAAAGGGACTGCTGAGCGCAGTCCCTTTTTCATTTTTAAGGTCATTACGGATTATAGTAGGAAGATTCCAAGCACATTCACATCTTCTTCGTGGAGGGGACGGGAGAGGAAAATGGCCTTTTTGACAGCCGCGGTCTAGGATGAATTGGAATCAACAACAAAAGGGGTGGGCATTTCCCGATGCGTCGACGTATCGACGCATCGGGAAGCGTAGGGGCAGAGAAGGGTGGATAGAAAGGCATTCATTGATATAGTCGAACTAAAGTGGTTTTCGGATTTCA